>USHK01000021.1 GCA_900554375.1 uncultured Sutterella sp. | reverse complement strand
CGAGATTCATGAGCGTCTCGTGGGCTCGGAGATGTGTATAAGAGACAGAACTAATGATTTCCCAAGGTGTCACGGCCGTAGGAACCTTCGTGGATATAGACCCTCAGAGCAGAGACCGCGCCATCAAAGCCGGCGTTCGAGCGAGAGAACATTACGCAGATCAGTTGACCGTAAAGTTTGCGAACCAAACACTTAAAGGCGTTATCGATCCTGAAGCCAGACAATGGTTTGACATCGGCTCCGAAATGGTCGATATCATCGGTGCACTGCCTAAACGCGACGAAAGAGATTATGGCAAAGGGTCCGAAGCCTTCGATATTATTCTGAGCACCGCAAAACGTCTCAATAAAATGGTTCACGTTCACGTCGACCAATTCAATGAGTCGCTGGAATACGAAACTGAAGAGCTGTGCGCTAAAACCATAGAACACGGCATGCAGGGCAAAGTTGTTGCCATCCACGGCATTTCTATCGCGGCACACTCTAGAATGTATCGCCGCCGCTTGTACGATTTGATGAAAAAAGCCGACGTGATGATGATTGCTTGTCCGACTGCTTGGATCGACACGCCTCGTTCAGAGAGTATCGGACCCGTTCACAACTCTATGACTCCGGTCGATGAACTGGATCCTGCCGGCATCACGGTTGCTCTAGGCACGGACAACGTATGCGACGCCATGGTTCCCTGGAACGGCGGCGATATGTGGCACGAGCTGATGACACTAGCCACCGGGTGCCGCTACGACGAAATGGAAGCCTTGGCTAAGATCGCAACCGTCAACGGGCGCCGTGTCCTCGGTCTGCCTCCGTTGGAAAACACCGACTTCTCTATTCACATCTAGGAGTGTCACCCATGCCTACTTCTTTTATCGCTCAAGACATCATGGCTGAACACCTCCTCAACCACAATGCAATCGTATTTCTTAAAGACAAACCTATGCGCCTTCGCTCCGGGCTTGTCACTCCGATTTACGTTGACAACCGTATTCTTCCCTCTTACCCGGAAGCCTGGAGAGACATTGTCGAAACTATGGCTTCAAGAATTGTGGAATTGAAGCTGGAATTCGACATCATTGCTGGTGTTGAAGGCGCAGGAACTTCTCACGGGGCTGCCTTAGCCTACCGCCTTGGTGTTCCGTTTGTTACCGTGCGCCGTGCTACCAAAAGCTACGGCAACTTAAGCCGAATCGACGGCGTTGATGTCAAAGGCAAGAAAGTACTCATCATTGAAGACCACCTTTCTACGGGTCTGTCCTTATTGGATGCTGCAAAAGTTCTCCGTGAAGCCGGCGCTGTGGTAGACGCCTGTTTTGCCATTACCAACTTTGATATGCCCGAGACAATGAGAAACTTTGAAAAGCACCACCTCACCGCTTATCAGCTTCTTCCCTTTGCGTTCATTGTTGAAAAAGCCGAAAAATTAGGCCTTATCGACGCGAACGAAAAAGAACAAATCGACGCGTGGCTGGATACACCCTGGACCTGGGCTGCCGAGCGCGGTCTGTTTGCACAGGCTTCTGAAAACTAATCAGAACCTAATAAGAAAAAACGGAAGGCCTCGAAACCTTCCGTTTTTTCATGTGTGAACGCTTAATCCATTGATGAGCCCGAACCTACCAAAACTCGGCGTTTGCCCATGGTGTTCGGTTTAGATACCACACCATCTTGTTCCATTTTTTCAATCAAGTTAGCGGCGCGGTTATAACCGATGTTTAGACGGCGCTGTAGGTAAGAAATAGACGGGCGGTTTTCCGTCGTAACGAGCTGAACTGCTTTGTCATAAAGTTCGTTACCTTCATTGCGGGTGGAAGAAGTTTCTTCAACCTCTTCCTCTTCTTCCTCAGGCGCATCCGTCACACCGTCGACATATTCCGGCTTGCCTTGTTCCTTGAGGAACTCGGTAACCCGGTAAATTTCCTCGTCCGGAACAAATGCACCGTGAATACGCTGCAGCTGAGCACTCGGCTTCATGTAAAACATATCCCCGCGGCCAAGCAGTTCTTCGGCACCTGGAGTGTTCAGAATTGTCGTTGAGTCGTAGCGGTTAGAGACCTGGAAACTGATGCGCGAGGGGCAGTTTGCTTTAATCACCGGCGTGACAATATCTGCACTCGGACGCTGTGTGGCAATAATCATGTGCATCCCAGCAGCACGTGCCTTTTGGGTAAGACGCATGATCTGAGTTTCAACTTCTTTGCCGTAAACCATCAGCAAGTCAGCCAACTCATCGATGATGATAATGATATAGGGAATCTCTTCGAGAGGGACGGGCGGCTGAGCATGCGGATTCATGATCGGAGTACCGGCTTCCTTCGCCTCACGAATACGCTGGTTGTATCCGTCAAAGTTTTTCTGCCCCGCCATCTTCAGCAGTTTATAGCGGCGATCCATTTCGCGGACGGCCCAGGCCAGACAGTGAGCCGCCTTGGCCATATCCGTAATCACCGGGGTCAAAAGATGGGGAATATCTTCGTAAGGACTAAATTCCACTTCCTTCGGATCAACCAAAATCAGCTTGAGCTTATCGGGAGGATTCTTGTACAGCATCGACAAAATCATGGCGTTGATACCGACAGACTTACCGGAACCTGTAGTACCGGCGACCAACAGATGAGGAGCCTTAGCCAAATCGATAACGACGGGATCTCCCGCAACGCCTTTACCAAGTGCCAAAGTCAGCGGAGAAGTACTCGACTGGAAAGGATGGCTGTTGATGATTTCTTTCAGATAAATCGTCTGCACGGACTGAGAAGAATTCGGTACTTCAAGACCAATACAGTCCGCCTCCTGCATATTCTCCACAATACGGACATTTGGCTGTCCTAAGCCGCGAGCCAAGTCTTTTGCCACCTCTACAAACTTACGAGAGCGAACGCCCGGAGCCGGCTGAAGTTTGAACCGTGTAATAATCGGACCCGGCAGTGCAGAAAGAACCTTGGCGTTAATTTTGTAGTTTTGTAGTATGTGTTCGATGCGCTGAGAAGTCAGGTTCAGTTCTTCTCGGCTCACCTGAACCGCTTCAAACGGAGGATCATTCAGCAAGGACACAGGCGGCAGGACGAACTCCTTCGGTTCTTCCGGAATCTCTTCGATCATTTGAGCTGGCTGTTCGATGACATGATCCTCAATCGGAAGATCTTTCAGGTTTTCTTCTTCCGCACGAATGTCTTCAATGCCGAAGGGTTCTTCTCCCATCGGATCCACAGTATTTTCCGGCGTAGGGCGCAAAGAAAGCGGCGCCAAGTCGTCAGGATCGCGTTCGTAATCAATTGGCTTGAATTGATCCGGCCCCTTGACCTCTTCTTCTCTATCATCTCCGAATAAAACTTCCTCGGTTTTGATCTCTTCAGCCGCCGGCTGAACAATCGGAGCCGACGCAGCAGGAAGAGCCGGCAATTCGGGCGAAGGTCCTTGTCTGTCCTGTAGTGACTTCTCTCTTTCTTCCATTGAAGCCTTTGCAAAGGCATCGTCTTCCTTTGTTTGTTTGATGGAAGCAACTCTGCGGATAAGACGTTCCAAGGTTCTGCCAATTTGCTCCGCAACAGACATCCAGGAAAATCCGAAAAATACGGAGGCACAAAAAAGAACTAAAACTAAAACAAAGGCCGTGGCTGCTTCAAGACTCATCCAATAAAGGAGTTCGGAGCCGATGGCGCTCCCAAGCGCCCCGCCCGTCGTGCTGGGAAGACCTTCGGAATGAGTATGAAACCTGAGAAAAAACAGCGCACAGCTGCTAAGAACTAAAAAGCAAAAAGCCAAAATCCGAAAACCCATCGGAATCGGAGAAACAGAAACTTTTTTACCACGGAGGCGTTTTAGGCCGCGAACAAGAAAATAGAAAAGACCGAGAACAAAAACCCAAGCCCCCCATCCGAACAAGAGGTAAAAGAGATCTGCGGTCCAAGCCCCCTGCACTCCGAAAAGATTGCTCACTTGAAGTTTGGTGTTGAAGCGCGAAAATCCGGGGTCCGTGTAATCGTAACTTCCCAAAACTAGAGAAAGAGCAATGCAAGCTGCTGCACAAGCGCAGAAGAGCACCAGCCCCCAGAGTTTGCCTCCGGCGCTGACCTCATCTTCAGAATTGCTCCGAAACCCGGGGGAATTTCTATATAAGAAGGAGGTTTCTATCGAGTTGCTCATTGTGTGTTAAATGGTGTCACCGTAATTCTAGTTGTAAACCAACGCTCTATAATCGTTGGGCAATTTATGAATATTAAAGGAAGAAGAACATGACTACCAACACCGAACACAGTAAAGTTTTGATTCTCGGCTCGGGGCCTGCCGGGTACACGGCTGCCGTCTATGCAGCCCGCGCCAATTTGAAACCTACTCTCATTACAGGCATGGAGCAAGGCGGGCAGCTCACAACCACAACTGAGGTTGACAACTGGCCCGGCGATCCCAAAGGTGTAATGGGACCGGAACTTATGCAGCGCATGCTCGAACATGCCGAACGCTTCGAAACCCGAATTGTTTTCGATGAAATCTCGGAAGCTCATTTAAATGAAAAGCCTATCCGTCTCGTTGGAAACAACGGCAACTACACGTGTGACACCTTGATCATTGCCACCGGCGCCAGCGCCAAATACTTAGGTCTTCCCAGCGAAGAAGAATTCAAAGGCAAAGGTGTTTCCGCCTGTGCCACCTGTGACGGATTCTTCTATCGCAATCAGGAAGTAGCCATCGTCGGCGGCGGAGACTCCGCGATTAAAGAAGCCATCTACCTTGCCGGCATCGCCTCCAAGGTTCATATGATCCACCGTCGTGATCAGTACCGTGCCGAAAAAATTATGATCGACCGGCTGAAGGCTGTCGCCGCCGAAGGCAAGATCGTTCTGCATGAGTTCTGCACACTTGACGAAATTCTGGGTGACAAAACCGGGGTGACGGGCGTTCGTCTAAACAATCTCAAGACCGGCGAAAAAGAAGACATACCGGTTATGGGAGTATTCATTGCCATCGGCCACTCCCCCAATACCAAGATGTTTGAGGGCCAGCTTGATATGAACCACGGCTACATCATCACCAAGGGCATTGCTTCCGGTGCCGCACAGGCAACCAACATACCGGGCGTATTCGCTGCCGGTGACTGTCAGGACCAGGTTTACCGTCAGGCTATCACGAGTGCTGCGTCCGGCTGTATGGCTGCTTTGGACGCCTTAAACTACTTAGAAACAAACGGTTTGGTTGATTAACAGAAATGAATGTAGATAAAGAGTCTTTTGCCTCCCTGATGGGCTTAAAGGAACAGCTTAAAGTCAAACAGGAAGAAGAAGCGCGAATCGCCGCGGATAAGGAAAAGAAGCGTAAAGAAGCCGAGGCTAAAGCTCACGAGTTCGAAAATGCAATGAGAGAACTCGGAGTCAAAAAAAAAATAGGCAGAGAAGATAAAGTCTTCCACGCCTTGCCGAAGCCGGCGCCCATTCCTCGTCAGCGCTACGCCGACGAACAAGCGGTGCTCGAAGACTCTTTGTCGGACAATATCAGTATCGATCACCTGCTGGATTCGGATGAACGGCTGTCCTACCGAGCGCCTTCCATGGCGCCCGATGTTCCAAAAAAACTGCACCAAGGCGCCTGGTCCATTAAAGGCACCTTGGACCTTCACGGATACACTTCGGAAGAAGCCAGACTGCTGTTGGTGGAGTTCTTAAATGAGGAAAGGAAAGCCGGTCACCGTGCCGTGCGAGTTATTCACGGTCAGGGATTCGGCTCTGCGGGACGCAAGCCCGTCTTAAAGGAAAAAGTTCCGGTTTGGCTCGCACAGAGGAAAGAAGTGCTCGCCTTTGTACAGGCCCCTCCTTATGACGGAGGAGCCGGCGCTGTTTATGTTCTTTTGGCGCCTTAGCCAGCTGCTAAAACAATTTGACCGATGCTTTCCGCATCGGTCTTTTTATATTTCGTTAGACAGCAGCATTTCCGGTTTCACCGGTTCGGATTCGGATCACCTCTTCAACCGGCATGACGAAAATCTTTCCGTCACCGATCTTATTGGTTCGGGCGGTTTTCATAATGGCTTCAACAGCCATGTTGACTAAGGAGTCGTCGACAACACATTCAATCTTCATCTTTGGCAGAAAGTCCACTACATACTCTGCTCCTCGATAAAGCTCGGTGTGACCCTTTTGGCGTCCGAAACCTTTGACTTCTGTCACAGTCATACCCTGAACACCGATTTCTGCGAGAGCCTCCCTCACTTCGTCAAGTTTGAAGGGCTTGATAATAGCGACGACTTGTTTCATTTTTTCTCCCGAAATTTTTTAGGAAATTTTACACTCAAAGTCTGAATTTATTGGTTACGGGAAAGCGCCAATCACGACCGAAAGCCACTTTTGTCACCTTCGGCCCGATAGGAGACTGGCGGCGTTTATACTCGGAGCGGCTGACCATTCTTAGAACTTTGTCGACCACTGCCCGATCAAAACCTGAGGCCACTATCACCTCGGGTCCTTCTCGATCTTCAATAAAACGGCGAAGAATCTGATCAAGCACGCCGTAATCCGGCAGGGAATCCTGATCTTTCTGATTCTCTCGAAGTTCGGCGCTCGGGGCACGCGTCAAAATCGTCTCCGGGAAAACCGGATTATCTTTATTGCATTCATTGATCCAGCGGCATAGCGCATAGACCTGTGTCTTGTAGACATCCTTGATGACCGCAAATCCTCCTGCAAGATCTCCGTACAACGTCGAATAACCGACCGCCATCTCACTCTTATTTCCGGTCGTTGCAACCATCGAGCCGAATTTATTTGAGATTGCCATCAAGATGACGCCGCGAATTCGTGCCTGTAGATTTTCTTCGGTGACATCGTGCGGCATTCCGTTGAACTGCTTCGCGAGCATGAATTCAAAGGCTGTATAGCCGTCCTGAATCGAAATCGTTTCAAGACGCACGCCCAAACGAGCGGCTAATTTGGCTGCATCTCCTCTGCTTAAAGAGGAGGTGTAAACCGAGGGCATCATCACGGCTAGCACTTTGTCTTGGCCGACAGCATCGACCGCAATTTTAAGCACCAGCGCGGAGTCGACCCCACCCGACAGACCCAGCACAACACCTTTAAATCCGTTCTTATTTATATAGTCACGCATGCTGACGACGAGCGCTTCGTAAAGAACCGCCAGATCGGATAAAGGCTTGGAGACTTGCCCGGCGCGAACTTTACCGTCACGCACTTCAACGGTGAGCAGAGACTCTTTCATATGCGGTGCACGGGCAAGCACCTCATCGGCAGAACAGGCAAAAGTCTCCCCGTCAAATACGATTTCGTCCTGAGCACCGCACATATTGACGTAGCAGGCATCCATTCCGATAGCATTCACGTGGCGCCGGACCATCTCCAGCCGCTGCTTCTCTTTTCCTTCCTCAAACGGTGAAGCATTTGCAATCAGGAGAACTTGAGCACCTTGCTCTTTTGCCAAAGCCGGCGCTTCCGGAAACCAAATATCTTCACAAATATTGACTCCGAAGCGAGTGCCCCCAATGTCGAATACGCAAACGTCCTCGGCTCCCGGCGTGAAATAACGTTCCTCATCAAACACGCCGTAGTTCGGAAGATTCTTTTTGCGATAGGTAAGAAGAATTTTGCCGTTCAAAATCACACAAACTGCGTTATAGAGACGGCCGGACTCTTTCAAGGGATAACCGACAAGAATATGAAGTGTTGGGAGTCGAGTGGAATAGTCGACGAGCTCATTTAGCTTCTTTGCGCAATCCTCAAGGAAGCTGTCGAGAAACAGTAAGTCTTCAGGAGGATAGCCGCACAAAGAAAGTTCAGGAGTCAGCAAAACATCCGATTTTTTCGCTTTTTCTGCAGCTTCGACAATCCGCTGAAAGTTTCCTTCTAAATCCCCGGCAGTTTGATTCAGCTGAGCCATAGAGATCAATACTTTTTCAGTCATCCGGCTACCTCCATTCAAATGCGGATACCACACTAATGTTTTAGATCATACAAAACAAAGTGCCGCCCAATAATTTTCCTCAGACTAAAAAAGCCCAAGCGAGTTGCCCGGGCTTAACACTAAAAAGCAGCAATAGAAGGATTATTCAGCTTTTTTGTAAGCTTCAACGCCCTTCATGATCACCTTGCAGGCTTCTTCAGGTCCGGTCCAACCGGAAACCTTAGCCCACTTGCCTTTTTCCAGATCTTTGTAGTGTTCAAAGAAGTGACGGATCTGAGCAAGATAATCCTCAGGAACATCATCGATGGTCTGAATCTTGTTGTAGCGCGGTGTCAGTTTCTGAACCGGAACAGCAAGCATCTTCATGTCACCGCCGCTTTCATCTTCCATCAGAAGCATACCGAGAGGACGGCAGCGGATCACGGAACCGGCCAGCAGAGGGAAAGGAGTAATCACGCAAACGTCAACAGGGTCGCCGTCATCGCCAAGAGTCTGAGGAATGAAGCCGTAGTTGGCAGGATAACGCATGGAAGTACCGATGAAACGGTCAACCAAGAGAGCGCCGCTTTCTTTATCTACTTCGTACTTGACGGGGTCGCTCTGTGCGGGGATTTCAATCACAACATTGAAATCGTTCGGCAGGTCTTTTCCTGCACTGATTTTGCTCATATCCATAGTATTTTTCCAACCTTCATTAATTAGGAAATAATTTACTGATTTTAATCGTTAGTCGGGTGCTCTGCCAAGGCGATCAATCTATCGGCTAGCCCGCTGCAGTGGGACTCCAACAATTCCACGTTCTTAAAACCTTCTTTAACGAGGTGCTCTTGAATGCGCGGATGGATGGTGAGAACTAAAGCAGACTTCAGCCAAGCAACATTTTCCTCACCGACATTTTCTTCAAGTATCAGTATTGCGTCCGTGCTCGTCAGATAAACCACAGGTGATTCTCCGCGTCCGATCCACTGTTTTTGATCTTTTGAAGCTTTAAGCGGAATTCTCTTATATATCGGTGCAACCGCCACAGGAACACCTTTGCCCTGCAGTGCGTCAATCAGAAACTGGCGCCCCGTGTCTCCCCGAATGAGAACAACTTCCGAAGGCAGCCCCTCTTCCAAGAGAAGATTTAAAAGCAGTTCAGAACCGCTTTCTAAGGAACTGCCGTGCGGAAAAAGAATTTCATGTGCGTCGGGATAGGCCGCAGCCAAAGCTTTAGCAGTCGGTTCCCCGACACAGGCAAAACGGACTGATTTAGGAAGCAGCGGGAAGACCTCTTTCATATAGCTGACCGTGGTCGGGCTCACGAGAACAAGAAGCGCGCCCTTTTCTGCTCCCTCGAGAATTGCTTTAACGCTGTCCTCATAGTCTTCGGAACGATCAAACGTAAACGCCGGCCAATAAACGGAACCGACCGTTTTCGTTTCCAATTCTTTCTGAAGCCGGCGTCCTCCGGGTCCCGGCTTCATGTTTAAAATCGTGCGCATTACTTTCCGAGCACTTCTTTCAGAAGACGTTTTGCGCCTTTTTCGATCAGCTGATCCAGAACCTTGCGGGCATTTTCCTCGGGCTCTTTTGCCGGCCCTGTATATTCAGCCGTCACATATTCTCCGGTCATATGGTTGCCGACCAATGCACGGAGAAACATCTGACCGTCATCAATGGTGGCGTAAGCCGCCAGAGGAACCTGACAGGAACCTCCCAGTGCTCTGGAAACCGCTCTTTCAGCCTGAGTGCAAAGACGAGTACCTTCGTCATTGAGCGCTTCGACGTATTTCTGAGTAATTTCATCGTTTCCAATGGCTTCAATACCGATCGCGCCTTGGCCCGGAGCAGGAAGAGAGACGTCCGGAGGAATAATGGAACGAATACGGTCGGATAAACCGAGACGCTTCAGACCCGCAGCCGCCATCACGAGCGTGTCGTACTGACCGTTGTCGAGCTTAGAAAGTCGGGTCCCGACGTTGCCGCGAATCATCTCGACTTTGAGATGCGGAAAACGAGAACGAACCATCAGTTCACGACGGAGACTGGAGGTGCCGACAATGCTTCCTGCAGGCATCTCTTCTAAGGAAGCATATTTATGAGAAACCACTGCGTCGCGGGGATCTTCACGAACCATCACAGCCGCCAGTGTAAACGGCTCAAGCAAGTCCATCGGAACATCTTTCAGACTGTGAACGGCAATTTGAGCTTTCCCCTCGAGCATGGCAGCTTCAAGTTCTTTAACAAACAACCCTTTTCCGCCTATCTTGGACAAGGTCACGTCCAAAATTTTGTCGCCCTTGGTGGTGAGACCTAACAACTGGACATCAAGCTGAGGGAATTTTTCTTTAAGGCAGCTCTGAACGTACTTTGCCTGCCAAAGCGCCAGGGGGCTCTCACGAGTGGCAATAACCAAATGATCTTGCTGAGTCATTTTTTAACTTTTTAGAGAAATACAAATAATGAATGGGAGTTTAACAATTCAGGCAAGAATCGCGTTACTCAAGGCTTAACAAAACACCGACAAAAGAACAGTCAAAAGGGAAAGAAATTCTTTTTTAGACAAACCGTTACCGACAATTAAGCCTCAAATAGCTATAATTGATCTTTTTTCATTATTGACTGCAAAAGTTATGGCCCAACACAATCCTCTCTCAGTTCATGCCGATCCGCTTGCCTCCAAAAAAGAAGCGTGGAGCGGACGCTTTTCTGAGCCTATGGCCGAATTTGTCCTTCGTTACACCGCCAGCGTGAACTTTGACAAGCGTATGGCCGAAGCCGATATCGCAGGCTCCGTGGCCCATGCCAAAATGCTTGCCAAATGCGGCATTATTTCCAAAGAAGATTTGAACGACATCGAACGAGGCATGCGTCAAATTCTTCAGGAGATCAAAGACTGTCTCTTATACACATCTCCGAGCCCACGAGACGCTCATGAATCTC
>USHK01000020.1 GCA_900554375.1 uncultured Sutterella sp. | reverse complement strand
TGTAGATACTGAAGAAGTTGCCAAAGTTGCGGGCTTCATTTCGCCTGTTCCTGGAGGCGTGGGTCCTATGACGATCGCTATGCTTCTCTCCAACACTGTAGAAGCTTATGAAAAACGTCTTCAGAAAATATCTAAGTAAGGAATTTATTCATGTCTGATCTAATCAATATTCTGAGCATCATTGACGACAAATCTCAACTCATTAATTTTCCAAAACTCGATCGCAACAGCTTCAAACCGTCTGTCCTTACTCTGATCCACAGGCTTAGAGAAGCGGTCAAGGCCGTAAAAGATTCGGACAATGAACCGACTTGGGACACCTTGGTCAAACCCATTGAAGACGCCTCTGAGAACCTCTCCTATGTTTGGTCTGTTGTCGAACACTTAAACAGCGTTGCCGACACGCCGGAACTTAGAGCCACCGTCAATGAGCTTCTTCCACCCATTTCCGAAGTGTTCAGTGAACTCGGCATGGACGAAGAACTTTATGCCAAGTACAAAACTTTAAAGGCGGAAAAAGCCTTTGAAAATTTCTCTGCAACGCGTCAGCGCATCATCAATAAAGAGCTGGAAGGCTTTGTTTTATCGGGCGCGGAATTGGATGAACAAGGCAAGAAAAAGATGGCGGACATCAATAGAGAAGAAGCCGAACTCTCTCAGAAGTTCTCTGAAAATCTTCTCGACTGCACCAATGAATTCGCCTTGTATCTTCCTGAAGACTCCGATCAGCTCAAAGGGCTTCCTGAAGCGGAGCTTCATTTGTACGCACAACAGGCCGCAGCCGAAGGCGCCAAAGGCTACAAAATCACGCTTCACATGCCAAATTATCTGCCGATCATGCAGTATGCAGAAAACAGAGAACTGCGCGAAAAGATGTACCATGCCTACGTCACCCGCGCCTCGGAATTTTCTCCGGCCGGCAAAGACAATCTCCCAATTATTAATCGTCTGCTCGAACTCCGAGTGGAAGATGCTCACCTTCTCGGTTATAAAAATTTCGCTGAAGTTTCTTTGGTTCGGAAAATGGCCGAATCCCCGGAAGAAGTGGTTTCCTTCCTGCGGGAATTAGCTGTCAAAGCTAAACCGGCAGCGGAAAAAGAAATGGAAGATCTCATCAATTATGGCAAGAACCATCTCGGTATACGAGATGTTCAGGCTTGGGACCTGGCTTTCATCAGCGAAAAACTTCGAGAAGCCAAATTCTCTTACTCTGAGAACGAGGTGAAGCAATATTTCACAGAACCGACCGTGCTCAAAGGCATGTTCACTCTGGTCGAAAAAATGTTCTCTATCACGATCAAAGAAAGAAAGGCGCCTGTTTGGAACAAAGACGTTAAATTCTTCGTGATTGAAGATAAGGACGGCAAGGAAATAGCCGGTTTTTATGCTGATCTCTACGCTCGAAACGGAAAGAGAGGCGGCGCATGGATGAACGACCAAATCTCCCGCCGGGAAGTGAACGGAAAAATTCAGAAGCCCATTGCATACCTCGTTTGCAACTTTGCAGCTCCTGTCGGGGACAATCCTGCACTTTTAACTCTTAGGGATGTTGAGACAATTTTCCATGAATTCGGCCATGGGCTGCACCATATGCTGACGCGCCAAACAGAACTGGCAGTGTCCGGTATAAGCGGTGTGGAATGGGATGCTGTCGAAATGCCGAGCCAGTTTATGGAGAATTTTGTTTTGAACTGGGATGTGATGCAAACTATCACGCATCATGTCAAAACCGGCCAAACAATGCCTCGTGAACTCTTTGATAAATTAGTTGCCTCAAAGAATTACGGCGCCGGGATGGCAAACGTCCGACAGATTGAATTTGCTCTTTTCGATATGCTTCTGCACATGGATAGTCATCCAAACAAGGATACCGTGCGCAACATTCTTTCTGAAGTTAGAAAAGAAGTCGCCGTCAGCTTTCCTCCTGAATACAACCGCTTTGCGAACTCCTTCTCGCACATCTTCGCCGGAGGTTACGCCGCAGGCTATTACAGCTATAAGTGGGCCGAGGTATTATCTGCTGATGCCTTCTCCTTGTTTCAAGAAAAAGGGATTTTCAACCCGGACGTCGGAAATAAATGGCTTGACGAGGTTCTGTCCCGCGGTGGCAGCCGTCCTGCAATGGAAAGCTTTGTCGCCTTCCGCGGACGCAAACCTTCTGTGGATGCACTCCTTCGTCAATATGGTCTTCTGGAGTCCAAATGAGCATCACCATTACGACATGGAATGTCAATTCCCTGAAAGTTCGCCTTCCCCAAGTCTTAGATTTTTTGAAAGCAACCGAGAACAATATTCTCTGCCTTCAGGAATTAAAGATGCAGGAAGCAGACATCGACCCGGCTGCTTTTAAAGAAGTCGGTTATACACTCGATGCTTTCGGTCAGAAAACTTACAACGGCGTCGCAACAATCATTCGGGAACCTCTGACATTTCTTCCGGGTGAAGAAATCAGGAATATCCCCGGGGTTGAAGACTCTCAAAGCAGACTGCTTGCGACAACTGTACAAGTGGGCGATGAGAAACTCCGAGTCATTAACGGTTACTTTCCCAACGGAGAGACAACGGAAAGTGATAAGTTTCCCTACAAACTCGCTTGGCTGAATGCTTTAGTGCAATGGCTCCCGAGTGAATTGGAAAAATATCCTAATCTCGTGCTGCTGGGCGACTTTAATATTGCGCCTGAAGATCGTGATGTCTGGGATCCGGAATCCTGGGCAGAATCTGTGCTTTGCACTCCTCAGGCAAGAGCGGCTTTTCAGCATCTGATTGACCTGGGGTTGACAGATTCTTTCCGCTCCTTTGAACAGCCTGAGAAATCCTATTCATGGTGGGACTATCGCATGATGGCTTTTAGAAGAAATCGTGGCCTTCGCATTGACCACATTTTGATTTCCAAGGCTCTTGTAAGCAAAAACCTTGGTGTTGAAATCCATAAAAAAGTCAGAGGAAATGAGCGTCCGAGTGACCATGCACCCGTGACATTAACGCTTGATCTTTAGTTTCTGAGCCGGCTGACAAGCCGGCTTTCTTTTTAACGATCTAGCTCGCAGCTGCCCACAGCCGCCATCAACATCCTGCGCTGCGGAATCTCTGAATTTAAGCAAAATTCCATTTGCGCGGCAAGCTTCCTTAATCTTCTCGATTTGCTCGGCAGAAGGACGCGTGAAAGGACTGCCCTCAACAGCATTAACCGGAATCATATTTAAGATAGCTTGACGCGACCAAAGCGAAGCGAGCGTGTTGATCTCATCAATTCCGTCGTTAAGGCCGTTGATCAGTGTCCACTGATATTGAATGGGATATTTCCCAGCCTCAGCGTATCGAGTCCCGAACTCCAATATTTCTTTCACGGTTAAATCGGCAGCGCGCGGAAGCAGCATCCGCCTTTTTTCATCTATCGCGCTATGCAGAGAAATAGCTAGAGCCGGCTTGATGTCTGATTTCAATAAAGCATCAAACAGTCTTCTGTCTCCGACCGTGGAAACGACCACTTCTTTATATCCGATACCTGAATAACGGACGATATGTTCAACCGCAGAAAGAACGGCTTTAAGGTTATGAGACGGTTCTCCCATCCCCATGAGAACAACTTTTTTCACCGGAGCATTTCTCATAGCGTATTGAACCTGACCGGCAATTTCTAAGTCGGTTAGCTGTCGAATCAGACCGCTTTTACCTGTCATGCAAAACACGCATCCGACAGCACACCCGACCTGTGTGGAAACGCAGACACCTTCACGTGGAAGCAGGACGCACTCGATCAGCTGTCCGTCTGAGGCCTCCAGGACCCATCGCGTACCGGTTTTCGATTCCGCTTTTTCTCTAGCTTTCAGCTGACAGGAGAGGAAGTCCTCCAGCTCTGGCAAAATAGCTTCGGCAGCTGAAGGAAAACGCACTTTGCAGTTATTTAGACGTTTGCCTGAATACCAATTACGCCAAAAGCGTTCAATATGAACGCTTTTGCAGCCGGCTTTGCTGAGTTTCTGTTCAATATCTGCGATTTTCATAACCGCCAATATTAGCAACTTCTTTAGTCTTCGCTTTCCAGTTTCAACTCGGCAATTTTGCGTGTAATTGTATTTCGGCCGATGCCTAGGCGCGTCGCCGCATCCACTCGGCGCCCGTGGGTAAACTCAAGGGCAGTTCCGATGACAATGCTTTCGAAAGTATCTGCAAGTTGTTTCATCAAGTCCGGGGACTGATTTTTGAGCATCTCTTTTACTTCAGCTTTCAGAAGATCCTCCCAGCTTCCGGTGGAGAGTGCTGCACCTGAAATTTCTTCGTTTTTATGTACTTTTTCTGCCTCCCCGTTGCGTACCTCTTCGGGAAGATCTGTAACACGGATGTGTTGCGAGGGAGCCATCACAACGAGCCAATTGCAGAGATTTTCCAACTGTCTGACATTGCCCGGGAATGGAAACCGCTTCAAAAAATCCATGGCTTCTTCCGACATGATCTTCGGCTCAACGCCAAGATTTTCAGCCGACTTCTGAAGGAAGTGGTTCACGAGAAGCGGAATATCTTCCGGCCTTTCCCTAAGAGGAGGCAAGCGAAGGCGAATGACATTCAAACGGTGGTACAGGTCTTCGCGAAAACGGTTTTCACGTACCATCGATTCAAGATTTTGGTGCGTTGCCGCAATGATTCGAACATTTGCCTTTAACGACTGATGGCCGCCGACTCGATAGTAATACCCGTCAGACAACACTCTTAAGAGACGAGTTTGAAGCTCGGCAGGCATATCCCCGATTTCATCGAGAAACAAGGTACCGCCTTCAGCCTGTTCAAAGCGTCCGTGCCGAATCGCACTCGCGCCCGTGAAGGCTCCTTTTTCATGACCGAACAGCTCCGTTTCCATTAAATCTTTGGGGATTGCCGCCATATTAATGGCAACGAAGGGAGCATTCGCACGCGGACTATGTTTGTGCAAAGCACGAGCAACCACTTCCTTGCCTGCACCTGACTCGCCGGTCAAGAGTACCGTCGCTTTACTTTGAGACAAACGCCCGATAGCACGGAACACTTCCTGCATCGCAGGTGCCTTGCCGATGATTTCCGAAGCGGTTTCCTCGACCGGTGACTGCTCTTCTTGTTCACTCTCCTCTGTCGCACGCCGAACAAGTTCAATCGCCTTTTCAATGTCGAAAGGCTTAGGCAGATATTCGAATGCTCCGCCTTGGAAACTGGCTACAGCGCTGTCCAGATCCGAGTAGGCCGTCATGATAATGATCGGAAGTTTCGGATAAATCTTTTTAATTTCGGAAAGCATTTCTAGGCCGCTCTTGCCCGGCATATGAATATCGCTCAGGATCAAGGCCGGCTGCTCTTTCTTTAAAGCCTGAAGAACGGATTCTGCCTCGCTAAAAGTTTTGCAGGGTATATCCGCCTTTTGAAGCGCTTTTTCCAAAACCCACCTGATGGACCGATCATCGTCCACTATCCAAACATTTTTCATAACGATAAAGGAAACAATATGCTGAAATCGGTACGGCCTGATTCACTAGTCACTGAGACGCTTCCGCCGTGTTGTTCAACAAATGTTTGAACCAGCGAAAGACCGAGTCCGCTCCCCTGCTCTTTCCCGCTAACGAGCGGGTAAAAGATACTGTCGGCTAATTCTTTAGGAATGCCCTCACCATTATCGATAACATGGATATTTAAGGCGGTCCGACAAAGTCCCTGGCCGACTTGAACGTGATGCACAACCCGCGTCTTAAGCGTGATGCAGGCTGTTCCTCTTGCCATTTCCTCGGATAAGGCTTCGGCTGCATTACGCATTAAATTTAAAAAGATTTGTGTCAGCTGGCCCCTGTCAGCCATCACTTCCGGAGCACTAATGTCATAGTCACGGACAACTTTCAGTCCTTCCGGGAACTCCGACTGCACTAACAGCCTGACTCTTTCTAAAATCTCGTGGACATTGGTAAGCACAGGATGATAAAGCTGCCGATACGGGGCGAGAATTTTATCGACTAAATGCTGAAGACGGTCTGCCTCACTGATAATGACTTCTGTAAATTCCTTATTTTCCGGATTCTCGAGCTCTCCTTCCAAAAGCTGAGCCGCACCTCTAATCCCGCCGAGCGGATTTTTAATTTCATGGGCCAGGTTACGAAGTAGACGTCTCGTGTTTTCGGAAAGTTCATTCATGTGACGTTCGCGAGTCATTTGAAGCGTCTTCTCTGCCGGAACCATTTCTACGAAAAGAACGTTTTCGTCCTCGGAATAAGGATGAATCGTGACAAGAACCGGAATCGGCTCCGCCGCAGGTCGTAAAAAATGATCCAATTCATTCGGAACGAGAAAGGAAGGCTCGGGACGCGCGCGATAATTCGCCAGCCATTCATCCGAGGAGTTAAGGTAATGCTGTAGTTTTTTTTCTTTTAGTAGTTTTAATGACTGCCCTGATAGAAACTGGGCGGCCGTATTTGCATAAAGAATATCGCCCTCTTTATTGCAAACAAAAAGACCGAGCCTGAGGAGATCGAAACTTTCCAAACGCTTAGCATCCATACTCACGACATCCTCCGCTCGGTCATTTGACCGTCCTTAGCGACGGTCCTATTCAGTCAATTAGTTCGAATAGTACATGTCGTATTCTTCAGGTGTAACTGCCATCTGAGTACGTACGACATCCTGATGTTTGAGCTCGATATAAGAAGTAATCAGATCTTCACTGAATACACCGCCGGCTGTCAGGAATTCGTGGTCGGCTGCCAAAGCTTCGAGTGCCTGTTCCAAAGAAGAGCAGACAGTCGGGATCTTGGCGTTTTCTTCCGGAGGCAGATCATAGAGGTTCTTGTCTGCAGCTTCGCCTGGATGCAGTTTGTTCTGAATACCGTCAAGGCCGGCCATCAGCATGGCAGAGAATGCCAGATAAGAGTTGGCCATCGGGTCCGGGAAGCGAACTTCGACGCGGCGAGCCTTATCGCTAGAAACAAACGGAATACGCAGGGAAGCAGAACGATTGCGGGCGGAGTAAGCCAGCTTCACAGGTGCTTCAAAACCCGGAACCAAACGGCGGTAGCTGTTCGTCGTCGGGTTAGTAATGGCGTTCAGTGCGCGAGCATGTTTGATAATACCACCGATGTAGTAAAGAGCCAGATCAGAAAGGCTGGCATAACCGTTGCCTGCGAAGAGGTTCTTTCCATCTTTCCAAATGGACTGGTGAACGTGCATGACGGAGCCGTTATCGCCGACGACAGGTTTCGGCATGAAAGTCGCAGTCATACCGTATGCGGCTGCCACATTCCATACTGTGTACTTAAGAATCTGTGTCCAGTCAGCACGCTTTGTAAGGGTGCTGAACAGTGTACCGATTTCGCACTGACCGCAGCCGCCGACTTCGTGGTGATGAACTTCAACGGGAACACCCTGTTCTTCAAGAAGTTCGCACATCTGAGAGCGGATATTGTAGAGAGAATCAACAGGAGGTACGGGGAAATAACCGCCTTTGACAGTAGGACGATGACCTCCGTTGGCTCCGTTCATATCCTTGCCGTTGCTCCAATAGCCTTCTTCGCTTTCAACCTTGAAGAAGCTGTGGTTCATCGTGGTGCCCCAGCTCACACCGTTGAAAATGAAAAATTCCGGTTCGGGTCCGAAGTAAGCAGTATCACCGATGCCGGTGCTCTTTAAATATGCTTCTGCGCGATTTGCAACGCTGCGGGGGTCGCGGTCATAGCCTTTGCCGGTCGAAGGTTCGACAACGTTGCAGGTGAGGATCATCGTCGGAATGTCTTCATCTGCAAACGGGTCCATACGCGCGCTGTCCGGATCCGGCATGAGCAGCATATCGCTGGCCTCAATGCCCTTCCATCCTGCGATAGAGGAACCGTCGAAAGCGTGTCCTTCTTCGAACTTGTCTTCGTCAAAAGCAGAAACGGGAACGGAAACGTGCTGCTCTTTGCCTTTGAAATCGGTGAAGCGCAAATCAACAAATTTAACGTTGTTGTCCACAAGCATCTGCATGATTTCAGCGCTGGTTTTAGCCATGGATATCTCCTTAGTAAATTTGGACGTGGCAATCAAAAATATTTTCAACAGAGATAATGCAAATTTCGTGCCAATTTTAGACATGCACGAAATCATGCATTCTCAGCTGCTCTCAGTCATCAATCATAGGAACTTTTGTAATGATGCACCTTTTTAGTGCAAAAAGGAACAATTTAGGGATTTTTTTGTTATTTGCAGGTAGTTTTTGGCGCACTGATTCAAAGCGGTGCATTTCTTCGGTCAAGAAGAATTTTCGGCCGAAATCGGCTGCCGGGAAGTTCCCTTAACTTGAAATTTAGCTAAAGAAACGCCTCAAGCACCTCATTCAAGAAAAGCCAGCCTTTCTCAGTGGTTTTAATTCTTTTGAGAGGATCACAGACAAGGCCTTTTCTTCTAAGTTCAGTCCAAATCGGCTCAACCACATCGAAACTGAGGCCTGTTCGTTCACCAAAGAATTCAAAAGGGACGCCCTCCCGCAGACGAAGGGCATTGAGCATAAACTCGAAAGGCAAATCTTCCGGATCAATGGTCTTGTGTTCAGCGATCTGAGTTTGACGTTCCTTAAACGAAACGAGCCACCGGGCTGGGTCCCGGTAGTTATAAAAGCGTTCAGGGCTGCTTTGAACAGTTAACTTCCCGTGCGCTCCGGGACCGGCCGCCAAATAATCTCCGAACTCCCAATAGTTAAGGTTGTGACGACACCGGAAACCCTCTTTGGCATAAGCGGAAACTTCATAATGATCAAAACCGTGGTCAGTCATCTTGTCTCTGACAAGATCTGACATGTCCGAGAGCACATCGTCATCGGGAATCCCTTTAGGCGGAAACTTAGCAAAGTAAGTATTAGGCTCCAGCGTAAGCTGGTAGCAGGATAAGTGCGTCGATCCGAACGAAAGCGCCGTCTCCAGTTCTGCGTCCAGTTCTTGAATGGTTTGGCCCGGGAGCCCGAACATTAAATCCAGATTGAAGTTCTCGAAGATCTTTCCTGCGCTTAGAGCGGCTCGTTTGGCCTCCTGGGAATTGTGAACTCGTCCCAAGGTCTTTAATTTAGCGTCGTCAAAACTTTGAATCCCTATAGAGAGCCGGCTGACGCCGGCCTTCCTGAAGTCTTTAAATTTTTGTTCTTCAAATGTACCGGGATTGGCTTCCAGCGTAATCTCAATATTTTCTTCGAATGAAAAAGAGCTTCCCGCCGCTTCGATAATTCGGCCGATCGTTTCCGGCGCCATCAAAGAAGGCGTGCCGCCTCCGAAAAAAATGCTCTTCAGCTTTCTTCCTCGAACGAGAAACGCCTGTTCTCTAAGCCCTGAGATTATTGCTGCCTCGTAAAGCGCCTCCGGGGCCGAGCCTCTGAGACCGTGGGAGTTAAAGTCACAGTAAGGGCATTTTTTTAAGCACCACGGCCAGTGGATATATAAAGAAAGCGGAAGATCCTTCAATTTACCAATTCCAACGTTCGGTTAACAATGTACGCATTTTTCTCATGGCTTTACCGCGATGGCTGACTGCATTTTTTTCTTCAGCCGTCATTTGAGCAGCTGTCTTTCCGTCAGGTGTTACGATGAAGAAAGGATCGTATCCGAAGCCTCCCTCTCCTTTCGGCTCATGTCCGATCATACCGTTCCAGAAGTCAATAGCGATCAACGGTTCAGGATCATTCTCGTCTCTAACTGCAACAATAACGCAGGTATAGTGAGCATTACGGTTGTCTTTGCCCTCCAGCTCTTTAATGAGTTTTGCGTTGTTGGCTGCATCTGAACTCGGTTCACCGGCAAAACGCGCGCTGAGCACACCGGGTGCTCCTTTCAGTGCGTCTGCACAAATACCGGAATCATCGGCGATCGCGGGAAGGCCGGATTGTTTAGCCGCAAACCTGGCTTTGGCAAGCGCATTTTCGACAAAAGTAAAAAAGGGTTCCTCGGCTGCAGGAATGCCCAGAGAGCCTTGCGAAATGACCTCAGCTCCTAAGGGAGTCAGAAGCTCCTGCATCTCTTTCATTTTTTTCTTGTTGTTGCTGGCAAGTACAATTTTTTTAGGCATTTAAATTACTCCTCGGAAAGAGCCGCTTTCTGCGCGGCAAACAATTGCTTCAAGCCGGCTTCAGCTAATTCCAACAGGGCATTGAGATCTTCGCGACTAAACGGTTCGCCCTCCGCGGTTCCCTGAAGCTCCACGAACTTGCCTGCATCCGTCATGACAACATTCATGTCCGTGTCACTCAAATGATCTTCATCGTAGTCAAAGTCTGCGACAGGAACACCTTCATAAATCCCGACAGAAAGCGCGGCCACTTGGCCTTTAAGCGGAGATTTTTCCAAGAAGCCGTTTTTGATGAGCCAATTAACTGCATCAGCAAGCGCAACAAATGCCCCTGTAATAGAAGCGCATCTTGTTCCGCCATCGGCCTGGATCACGTCGCAGTCAATCTTAATCATACGTTCGCCGAGCGCTTCCATATCGACCACAGCGCGCAGAGATCTTCCGATTAAGCGCTGAATTTCCTGGGTACGTCCGCTTTGTTTACCTTTTGCCGCCTCCCGATCCGTACGAGTACCTGTCGCTCGCGGCAGCATTCCGTATTCTGCCGTAACCCAGCCTTGACCCTGATCCTTTAGCCAAGCAGGCACTTTTTCTTCCACAGAGGCCGTACAAATGACCTTTGTACCGCCGACTTCAATTAGGACTGAACCTTCTGCGTATTTCGTGTAGTGACGTGTGATCTTTATGGGACGAAGTTCGTCAGGTTTACGGCCGCTGGGCCGGCTCCAAGATTGTTCTTTCATCAAATTTAGGCGCGGAGACCCCTGCCTTCAGGCAGGGGAGGAAGCGCCTCCTCCTTTCGAATTTCTGTTAAATAGGTTCGTCTCT
>USHK01000019.1 GCA_900554375.1 uncultured Sutterella sp. | reverse complement strand
CGAGATTCATGAGCGTCTCGTGGGCTCGGAGATGTGTATAAGAGACAGTTCCTGACGAACTTCTCCAGAAAGTGCATCCACAATTCGCCCAAAAACCTCACCTCGTCTAACGTTGTCACTGTGACGAACCGTGGGGACGAACACACCGGGCTCTTCTGCGTTCACAAAACTCACGGAGCGATCCAGGGAAACAATCGGCTGCTTAACAGGCTGAACCGGGCCGTCCCACATACCGAGATTGAGCATTAGATTCAGAATTCCGTTCACGAGCCGCTGGCAATAATCCTGAGTGATTCTCATACCGACGCCCGCTTCTACAACAAGAGTTTTAACACCGATGGAATTTAAGCTGTAAGCCAACGTGGATTCCAGTACGGTTGAGGCTTGGTGCACCCAAACGAAATCGACATCGAGCATGCTCGCGTATTTAACCAGTCTGTCTGCCGTATTGATATTGACGCGAACTTGAGGAATTTCGCGCAGGAAAATATTGCTGGCGTGAATATCAATCGCCATTTCTGCGCCTTTAAACTCCTGAATCAATTTGCTTGCAACCCATTCCGTTGCTGCCCCGTCGGTACGTCCCGGAAAAATGCGGTTCATATCCAGATCAAAACCGGGAAATCCGCGTTGTATCGTGTCAATACCCATTGGGTTCAAAGCCGGATAGACATCTAACACGCCTTTGAGGTGCTCTCTTTTTTCCCGAACAACTTTATTAAGCAGATAGCAGATGTACTGTCCTTCAAGCTCATCGCCGTGGATTCCGGAGACAACGCAAAGTCTTTTAAGACCTTCGGCCGACACTGCGTTATCAGGCAAATGCCTGTTCTTGCGAATCACCAAAGACTCGCCGACCGGCATTTTTACTTTTATGACGTCTTCAATCATTTTTCGATTTCAACCAACTTACATTTTGCCGACATCGATTGATCCGCCATGCCCATAAAGACACCCCTTTCTAAAGCGCAAAAGCTAAAGTCAGGCCCTTGTGAAATCTTGACGTAATTGTCATCGCAGAACCGCTGGTGAGTCGGATCGACTCCGATCCATGTCTCACCGTCGAACACTTCTACCCAAGCATGAGATGCACCCTCTCCAATCGTCAGACCGGCAACATAACGACAAATAACGTTTTGAGCTCGTAAGAAAGCAAGAAGAATGTGCGCGAAATCCTGACAAACACCTGCGCCCAGTTCCCAGGCCTCATGAGCAGCAGTTACTGTTGTCGTAACGCCCTTCTGGTAACGGAAGTCCGTACCAAGTTTTGCAAGCCAGTATTCAGCAAGACTAATCGGATCCCCTTCAGTTTTATTTGCTTCAAAATAATCTTTAAGCGTGCCGGTAAGCTTCGTCAGCTGAGTCGGATACCGATAGTAGGCAGCGGCACCGACACCGCTCCGCCGCGAGGAATCAACTAATACTTCTCCGGTTGAGCAAAAAGAAAAGAATGTGTGCTGATTCTCGATGCTGCCGAGGAAAACCTTATTACCTTGTCCGTCAAAGGTATCTGACAGCCGGGAGCCCGGCTGACAGGTTAAAGAGATGCGCATCGGCTCTTGTCCAGGCTCCGAGAGCGGGACAGCACGAAGCACAAATGTGTGATTCGAAACGGGTTCGGAAAACACCAGATCCGCCCTAAGCGAATACAAAAATTTTTTCATTCTTTAGAGTTATCAATTATTCAAAAGCTTCTGAGCGGTTTCCAGAGCCACTAGGCGTGTCTCGGGATCGTCATCGGCTAACTGAGCAAAATTTTTCAGAACGCGCATTTTTTGACTGCTGTAGGCAATCTTTGCGCCCTGTAATCTGCGATCCAGTTTACCGATGGTCACACCGATTGTTTCCCAGCTTTCTCCCAATCTCAGCTGCATGTCCAAGCGTTCAAGGTAGCGGCCGGCTTTAACGAGGCAGCGTTCCTGACCTGAAGAGAGATACTCGTCAATGCTTCCCCAAAAGGCCAGTAAGCGATCAATGACTTCAAAAGAGCACAAAGCGCCTGAACCTTCTGCCTTCGCGTCATCCATCGCATCGAGCGCCAGCTGAATATAAGCCAAGGAGCGAGTCGATATGGTATTTCTCAGCAAAATTCCGTCGTCATAGGCTCGAGACAGATTGCTGTAAACAGAATCCGGATTGAGTTCGTCGAAGAAGTAACTCGTCATGAAATCGGACGCATCTTCGTAAACATCAGGAATGTTTAAAGCGGCACAGAATGCTTTGTAAGCTGTCTCGTCGGTATCAATCAAAACGTCATAAAGGCCTTCCAGATAATTCAGCGTGCGGTAGACACGTTCAACATAGCGACCGACCCAAAATAAGTTTTCGCCTTTTTCTATCGAGATAAAATCCATGTGTCTTTAAAGCCTCCGCCTTGAGAAGAGTTGACGACGAACGAATCAGCCTTGCGGGAAAAACGGGTGAGACCGCTGTGCCAAACTTTCGTTCCGTTGGTTGAACTGATAACAAATGCGCGAAGATCGCACTTGCGCTCTACGACCGTTCCGTCTTCGAGAACCGGCAGGTCAATAAAGTCGATCACTTCCTGAAGAATAAAGCGACGCGATTCAGTCTGAATTCTTACTTTCCAGGATTCGAGCTCTTCCTGGTTCAAGTCTTTACCGAAAAGAACCCCGTAACCGCCTGCTTCGGCTACATCTTTAATCACTAAGCGTTCGATATTCGCCAGACAATACTCACGGTCTTCTTCATAGAAAGGCAAATAAGTCGGTGCGTTTTTGAGAATCGGTTCTTCGCCTAGATAGTAACGAATCATCTCGGGGACAAAGTAATAAATACCCTTGTCGTCGGCGACGCCATTGCCCGGAGCATTGATAATCGCGAGGTTTCCTGCTCGATAAGCGTTCATGATGCCCGGAACGCCGATAAGTGACTCAGGCTTGAACGTCAAAGGATCAAGATAATCGTCAGAGATTCGACGATAGATTGCACCGACGAGCTGAGGGGAGCCGGACCTGCTCTTAAAATAAAGTTTATTATCTTGAACGAACAAGTCATTGTGCATGACCAGAGGACATCCGGTCATCTCAGCCAAATACGCATGCTCGAAGAAAGCCGCGTTGTATCTTCCCGGCGTCATGATGACGCAGCGGCCGCCGGGATTCACGCTTTCCATTGCTTCTCTTAGAAGCAGTCCGTAGTCGTCGTTACGATCGACGGAATTGTTTTTGAAGGTTTCAGGAGAAGCACGGCGAGCTAGCTTTCTAGCGATCAAAGGATACGAAGCGCCTGAAGGAATGCGCAGGTTGTCTTCAAGTACGTACCAGGTTCCGTCCTTTGCTTGAACCAAATCAATTCCGGAAATATGAGAGTAAATTCCGTTCGGGGGAACAAAGTTATCACACGCCGGAAGAAAACCGCTCGAAGAGAAAGCAAAATCTTCGGGAATCACGCCGTCTGCAACAATTCGCTTTTCCGTGTAGATATCTCTCAAGAAGGCATTGAGTGCATTGACACGCTGAATTAAGCCCGCTTCTATTTCCTCAAATTCAGCCGCAGGGATTATTCGAGGAAGCGAATCATAGGGAAACAGCTGCTCATGAAACTCGCCATTTTTATAGATTCCGAACTTCACGCCAAAGCGCGCGAGAAGTCCGTTTATCGCGGCGGTATTGGATATCAGAGAATCCATTATTTCTCCGTAAATTTTTGAGGTTATTAGATATTCTTCAAAAATTATATGAGACGAGAGAAGTAGAACGTCCTTTAATTTGCAGAAATTTCTATCTCTAGAGGATAAGAAAGGGTAATTACCAAGGAGGTTTGCATTAATCCGCTGTTAACTTGCGGTCAAATTTAATCGAAAAAACAAAACCGGCTGCTGATGCTTTTTACATCGTCACAACCGGCGTATTAGAAGGGGTAGTTTATGCAAGTTTGTAAAACGCGCTAGGCGGCTTCTTTTTCTTTAGCCTTTTTCAGATTATTCATTGCGTAGGCAGCACTATTGACGATTTTTACTTCGCCGTTCTCGACGATGAACGTCACGTTGGAGCGGTGGCCGTTTTCGATGCCCAAAATCTTCAAAATATGTTTCGGCAGAGTGACCTGTCCGTCGACCCAAACGATCGAATCAGAAGAGAAATTCGCAGACATATGGTTCCTCCTTTAATTTTCACAGAGACGATGAAACTTCTTAAAAGCTTTTGTCTCAGGAAAACCACTAATTTTCTCAAATTTCTTGTTTGTTATTTTACCTGTTATATGTGATATTTTAGATGTAAACCCTAATATGAGTAAAAGCAGAGAACGTCTTCTCGGAGAAAAGAAACAAAACTAAGCGAAAACCGGACGAAAAGAAAAAGCATGTTTTTGAAATTTATATTAGAATGCGACTTCTTGGCGGCCCGATGGTGAAATTGGTAGACACAAGGGACTTAAAATCCCTCGGCGCAAGCTGTACCGGTTCAAGTCCGGTTCGGGCCACCAAATTTCCCTCTTCTCCCCTTCAGAAATTTTGCCTCCCGCACAATATTTGTTTGAGTTCGCTCAACCAGGTGGATCATCATAAGAATCATTGAACGTTATTGATCTCTGCATTTTTCCTGAAACTTTTGGAGAAGACGAACTATCTGTAGCTTCTACACCATTTCAGAAAAACGTAGGTAAAAAAAATCTTTTTAATTGGCGAACTTAGGGAATTCTTCTCCCGTTCCCAACAAAAGTGTTACAACAAATAGAAATAAAACCTATTTTTCGAAACATTCTAAAATCTTCGGAATGTAAAGTTCACGCGAAAGAAGAGTTGCTTTGAGGTCAGAGCAATTCCTTCTAATGGATCAACTGCATCGATGTCGGTTCAGCCAACACAAAAAGCCTCAAATAGAGGCTCCTTGTTAACCTGGATAAGGCCAAGAGGCCTCAGTAGCCAGATCTAATATTTAATCAAATTGATTTCAGCTCGCCCTAAGGCGATTTCGTTGTTGAAAGAATGTAACTAAATATTACCATAACTGTCGAAAACAATCCAGTAATCACCCCAAATTTTCGAAAATAATGGCTCTTTTTGTGCAGATCGACCATTTTCGAAAAAATGGCCAGGCACCAACTAATTAAAATCATTTGTTTTCAATCGGTTAATTCCGTGGTTTCAATCCTACATTCTCTCAACAACAACTGAAACCTTGGGCCGGGTGTTCCCGGACGGACGCCTCTTTGTTTCAATCGTACATTCTTCCATAATTGAAGCATATATTACTGTCGGAATCCTCACAAAACTTGCGTCGGGGCCCCTGCATGCAAAAAGATGACATCAAGTCAAAAATACGAAGTAGAAACTAAAAGAAATAAGAAGCAGAAGAAATAAAAACATAACAACCGAGGAAATAGTGGCTAAGCCGTTCAGCATCCCGTCTATTACTGCCTTAAAAAATCTCACAATAACTCACCTCTCCCTTGTTTCTTCTCATTTACTCTTTCGATCCAATCTCACGGTCCAAAGAGAGGATCGTTCTGCCATTCCAAAAACCAGAGGCTATTTCGCCCCCAACGAATTTCAGCCTAATTTCAAGCAGTTGTCAAAGTCAGGAAAACAGTTTTCCTCTTTAATTGCATATTCTTTCAAGAACCACGAAAGCAGAAGTCGAACAATGCAGCTACAAAGCATTCCAACAGTATCGTCCATACTTTTGAAAAATAAACCCGTGTTTGTAGCCCTACTGTAATAAATATATTCAAACTTTCTAATCCAACCTATAATTTTGTAACTAAATAATAAATTCTTAAGGAGGGAAATATGGGAAAAACTCACATTATTGGCGTCGGTCTTGACTTGGGAGGAACCTATACCGGAACTTTTATAACTTCCCATCCATCTGACGAAGCTGAACACAGAGATCATTCGTCTGCTTTTACCGTCGTTAATAGCGAAAAACTCTCTTTCTCCTCAAAATCAAGAACAGCCGTGAGACACCGAGTCCGCTCCTACAAAGGATTCGATTTAAGAAGAAGATTATTACTTTTGATCGCAGAGCATCAGCTTCTTCAAAAAAAGCAGCCATTGTCACAAGAGGAACGCGAAAATCTTCGTATCGCCTTGTCTGGCTACCTCAAAAGAAGAGGTTACGCCCGTACAGAAGCTGAAACAGACACGTCTGTTTTAGAAAGCCTAGACCCTTCAGTATTTTCCACCGCGCCGAGCTTCACTAATTTCTTCAATGATTCAGAACCGTTGAATATCCAGTGGGAAGCCATCGCAAACTCTCCTGAGATCGCCAGAACACTCAATAAGGAACTGTCCGGGCAAAAAGAGGCAGACTTTAAAAAGTACATCAAAACCAGCTTCCCCGAATACAGTGCAAAAGAAATTCTTGCTAATTACGTCGAAGGACGTCGAGCTATCCTAGACGCCTCGAAATACATCGCAAATCTCCAGTCTTTAGGACACAAACATCGCTCTAAATATCTCAGCGATATCCTTCAGGACATGAAGCGAGATTCAAGAATTACGCGTCTATCCGAAGCTTTTGGCTCCATAGATAACTTGTGGAGAATTATCGGCAACATCTCAAATCTCCAAGAACGTGCGGTTCGCTGGTATTTCAATGATGCAAAATTCGAGCAAGGACACGAACAATTAGACGTACATAAATTAAAGAATGTCCTCGTCCGCGCTTTGAAGTATCTTCGATCAGACGATAAAGAATGGTCTGCTTCCCAGAAACAAATTATTCAAGCTTTAGAGCATTCCGGTAATGTCTTGGATGTGCTTACAGGGCTTGATCCCGACCGCACTATTCCTCCATACGAGGATCAGAACAACAGAAGACCTCCGGAAGATCAAACGTTATATCTGAACCCGAAGGCTTTGTCTTCTGAATATGGCGATAAATGGAAGTCTTGGGCGAATAAATTTGCCGGCGCCTTTCCTCTTCTCACAGAAAATTTAACTGAAATCTTAAAAAACACGGATCGTAAAAGCAGAATAAAAATCCGATCGGATGTCCTGCCCGACTCTGATTATCGTCTTGCCTATATTTTGCAGCGAGCGCTTGATCGAAGCACCGCTCTTGATGAATGCTCGATTAGAAGAACCGCTGAAGACTTCGAGAACGGAGTCGTCATTAAAAACGAACAATTAGAAGAGGTACTCTCGGCCCATCAGCTAGAAGAGTTTCTTGAATTTGCCAATTGCTACTTCCAAGAAACCACGAAGGCAAAAAATGGCCTTTGGTTCCCGGAAAACGCCTTGCTGGAGCGGGCTGACTTGCATCCTCCGATGAAAAATAAAATTCTTAATGTGATCGTCGGACAAGCCCTCAGCACATCTCCTGCAAAAGGAACTGAGTTTATCGAAAGGGTCTGGAACAGCAAGGTCAAAGGTCGTTCGACAGTTCGCTCGATTTGCAATGCAATTGAGAATGAAAGAAAGACTTACGGCCCTTATTTTTCCGAAGACTACAAATTCGTCAAAACGGCACTAAAAGAAGACAAAACAGAAAAAGAACTCTCTAAGAAATTTGCTTCCGTTATCAAAGTGCTGAAGATGGTCAACGAAGTCGTCCCCTTTATCGGAAAAGAACTCCATTTGTCGGATGAGGCTCAAAGTAAATTTGATAACCCGTATTCTTTGGCTCAGTTATATAACCTCATCGAAACCGAAAGAAACGGCTTCTCTAAAGTCTCTCTTGCCGCCCACTTAGAAAACGCCTGGCGCATGACAATGACAGACGGCTCGGCACAATGCTGTCGCCTCCCTGCCGACTGTGTTCGTCCATTCGATGGATTTATTCGCAAAGCCATCGATAGGAATTCTTGGGAAGTCGCTAAAAGGATTGCGGAAGAAGTTAAAAAGAGCGTGGATTTTACTAATGGTACTGTAAAAATCCCGGTTGCCGTTGAAGCCAACTCTTTTAATTTCACCGCCTCTCTTACTGACTTGAAGTACATTCAGCTTAAAGAACAAAAACTGAAGAAAAAGCTGGAAGACATTCAACGCAATGAAGAGAACCAAGAGAAGAGATGGTTAAGCAAAGAGGAAAGAATCCGTGCTGACAGTCACGGAATTTGCGCTTACACCGGTCAACCGCTCGATGACGTCGGAGAAATCGATCACATTATTCCGCGCAGCCTGACATTAAAGAAGTCAGAAAGCATCTATAACAGTGAAGTAAATCTTATCTTTGTCAGTGCCCGAGGAAATCAAGAGAAGAAAAACAATATCTACTTACTCTCTAATCTTGCTAAAAATTATCTGGCTGCTGTCTTCGGCACGTCTGACCTGAGTCAAATTACTACTGAGATTGAGAGCACTGTATTGCAGCTAAAAGCTGCAGGCAGACTGGGCTATTTCGATCTGCTCTCTGAAAAAGAAAGAGCATGTGCCCGTCACGCTTTATTCTTGAACGCAGATTCCGAAGCACGTCGGGCCGTCATAGACGTTTTAGGTTCAAGGAGAAAAGCCTCAGTAAATGGGACGCAGGCTTGGTTCGTCCGTTCCATTTTCTCTAAGGTCAGAGAGGCACTGGCAGTCTGGACTCACAAAACAGGCAATGAACTCATTTTTGATGCTATCTCAGTACCTGCTGCTGATTCGAGCGAGATGCGGAAACGCTTTGCTGAATATCGGCCCGAATTCCGTAAACCGAAGGTTCAGCCGGTGGCATCACACTCGATCGACGCTATGTGCATCTACTTGGCGGCGTGCTCTGATCCTTTCAAAACTAGAAGAATGGGATCTCAGTTAGCCATTCATCAGCCGATTAATTTTGACAATCTGTTTACCGGCTCATGCCAGGTTGTCCAAAATACCCCGAGAAGCTTTTCTGATAAGACGAACATTGCTAATTCTCCGATCTTTAAAGAAACGATCTATGCCGAACGATTTTTGGATATCATCGTCTCTAGAGGAGAAATCTTTATCGGCTACCCTTCTAATACGCCTTTTGAGAAGAAGCCAAATCGCATTTCTATCGGAGGAAAGGATCCTTTCAGCATCCTCGATGTTCTGGGATCTTACTTAGATAAAGCTCCAAGCAGCGAAAAAGAAAAACTGACAATTTATCGAGTTGAAAAGAACAAGGCATTCGAGCTTTTCTCTAAAGTTGCCAGTTCAAAAATCACAGCTGAAGAAGATAAAGCCGCGAAGATTCTAGAGGTACTCCATTTTGTTACTGTAAAGCAAGACGTAGCTGCAACCGTTTCTGATCTCGTTAAGTCTAAAAAAGAACTTTCCAAAGACTCAATTGAAGATCTAGCTAAACAAAAAGGCTGTCTCAAAAAAGTTGAATATTCTTCGAAGGAATTTAAATTCAGGGGTTCTCTTATTATTCCGACGGCAGTTGAATGGGGGAAGGTTCTTTGGAATGTTTTCAAAGAAAACACTGCCGAGGAACTCAAAGACGAAAATGTCTTGAGAAAAGCAATAGAAGCCGCTTGGCCCTCTTCTTTCGGAACCAGAAATCTTCATTCGAAAGCGAAGAGAGTATTCAGCCTTCCTGTCGTCGCTACTCAATCCGGCGCTGTCCGAATCAGAAGGAAAACTGCTTATGGAGACTTCATTTATCAATCTCAGGATACCAATAATCTTTATTCGGCCTTCCCGGTAAAAAATGGAAAATTGGACTGGAGCTCTCCGATCATCCATCCTGCACTGCAAAATCGTAACCTAACCGCTTATGGTTACCGCTTTGTGGATCACGACAGAAGTATTTCCATGTCTGAATTCCGGTTGGTCTATAACAAAGATGACTTGAGAATCGAGCTTGCTCAAGGCACTTCCAGTCGTCGCTACCTCCGCGTTGAAATGCCCGAAGAAAAATTCTTGGCCTGGTTCGGAGAAAATTCTATTTCCTTAGGAAGTTCTTTTAAATTTAGCGTCTCGGAGGTTTTTGACAACAAAATTTATGCCGAAGACGCAGAATTTACAAAGTTTCTCCCGAAACCAAGAGAGGACAACAAACACAACGGTACGATTTTCTTTGAGTTAGTCGGGCCAAGAGTGATTTTCAACTATATCGTCGGGGGAGCTGCCACCTCGCTGAAAGAAATCTTCTTAGAGGCCTGTAAGGAAAAGTCATGAGACATTTAACTGTCTCCGGCTTCGGCGATTTCCTCGGTGTTCATGGAAATCGCCTCATCGTACGCAACGGGGATAACGTTATCTTAGAAACCGCTCTTTCAAGACTGAGAACCATTCGAATCGATAAAAGCGTATCCTTATCTTCTAATCTGATCCTAGCCTGCGCAGCAAGGGGCATTCGAATCTACTTTCTCGATTGGAAAGGTGTAGGCGTTGTCGAAGTATCCGGCATGCATCGTCATGCTGTCGTCGGCGTCAGAAAATCTCAGTTCGAATGCCTCAAATCTTCTCAAGCCCAGCTTCTGGCTAAGGAAATCATTTTTTCGAAGATCCGAAATCAACGCGCCGTCCTCCTTTATTTCAGCAAATATCTCATGAAAAGGGAGGCAACGTACGGTCTTTTACTTCGGGATTCCGGAGCCCGCTTAGAAGAGATCAGTAACTTACTAAACACTCGAGCCTCAGGGCCCGATTGGAAGAATACGGTAATGGGACTGGAAGGAAGCGCTTCACTCATTTACTGGAACGCTTTAAAAGAGGCGAGACTTTTGCCCGAGACGTTCCAAGAACGTGAAGGAAGAGGCAGCACTGAAATAACCAACTCTGCACTAAACTACGGCTACGCAATCCTTCAGAGTTATATTCAAAACGCACTTGGCAATGCAGGGCTGGAGATCTATGCCGGACTGCTCCATGCAGATCGAGCCGGCAAGCCGTCATTGGTCCTCGACTGCATGGAGGAGTACAGAGCGTGGGTAGTCGATAGAAATGTCATCAATCTGAGATGCAAGCTTGGTCCAGAACAGAACTTTTTGGATGCTTCCTTGAAGAAGCAATTGGTGGAACTCATAGATAAAACGATGAGTACAAAAATCAGCTACTCACAGAAGCAATGCAAATTAGAGAATGTCCTTCAGCGGCAAGTCTATAAACTTGCGGGGGCTATCGTAGCAGGCAAGCACTACCGTGGCATTCGTTTCAAATGGTGATTTATGTATACACATTTTCTAATTTGTTACGACATTCCCAACACGCCCTGTCTCTTATACACATCTCCGAGCCCA
>USHK01000018.1 GCA_900554375.1 uncultured Sutterella sp. | reverse complement strand
AGCGTCAGATGTGTATAAGAGACAGATATTGCTTTATGTATTCAAAACTTAAACGTTGGTTTCCACACGATCTGCTAATTGTCCAGAGAGAGGCTCTGAAAAACACGATTCTTCCAGAGTGGTTTCCTCTCTCGAAGGATTCATTTATTGCTGTCGTGCGTAGAGATTATTCGTCGGAAGGAAAAATTCCAATCGGCCTCCGCGGAAGACAACGTGATCAGAGACTTGGACTTTTTATTGACGAGAAATTCATTTTGTCGCGAATCACTCCGGAGGAGTTAGTTCCAAAAATTTCGGATTTTCCAATCAGAGGGACTCAACTCGATTTTCTTTCACAACTAAGTCGCTTTTCCTTCCCTTTCAAATGGGGTGTTACTGGATCCATCGCGTACTCCTTAGTCTCCGGTGCTCAATATTGGAAAACTACGAGTGATATAGATTTGCGAGTAGTTCTTCCTCATGAAGTCCAAAAAAAAATATTTGACGACTGGCTGCTTACAACCAACAATGCGCCGGTAGTCGTTGACACCCAAGTTGAAACCCCACATGGCGGCTTTGCTCTTAAGGAGTGGCTCACCAAAACTTCGGTTTTGCTTAAAACAAATCGCGGACCTCTTATCACTCACAACCCATGGAGTCTCAATTGACTAAGGTACTTTTTTGCTTTCCCGGACAAGGTTCACAAAGAGCCGGAATGCTCGACAACTTACCCAACAGTAACTTTTATAACAACGAAGCTCTTCGTGTTTTAGGTATTGGTTTGAAAGAATTAAATTCGGAGTTAAATCAACAACAGAATAACATTGTTCAAGCCGCCCTCCTTATTGATGGGGTCGCTCATGCAAGTGAACTTATCAAACATGGGGTTAAACCCTCCTTTGTCTGTGGCCTCTCGATTGGAGCTTACCCTGCAGCCGTTATAAGTGGCGTGCTCGCGTTTGAAGACGCACTGAGAATGGTGTTCCGCCGAGGAGAGCTCATGCAAGCAGCTTATCCAAATGGTTACGGTTTAACTGCCATCATCGGGCTTCCTATTGAGTCAGTTGAAGATATTTGTGCTTCAGTCCGAAACGTCTACATTGCGAACCATAACTCTGACGACCAAATCGTCATTGCAGGATCCAATGAAAATATGAAAGCCGCAGCTACCCTTGCTGAAGCCAAAGGCGCTAACCGCTGTGTCCGAATAAAAATAACTGTCCCCTCTCATTGCTGCCTTTTAGATCGAGCGGCCCAAACTTTCCATGAAGAGTTTAAGGACATTGAGGTATCAAGACCGAAAACCACATACATCAGCGGATCCACAGGAAGGGCGATTTTTAATCCAAAAATGATCCTTGAAGATTTAATTTTTAATATGTGCAGGAGGACTCAATGGCGAGAAGCTATGGTGAGTGTTTACCAGAGAGGCTGTTCTACCGCAGTCGAACTACCGCCTGGCTACACATTGACCGCACTCACTAAAAAAGCGTTCGGAGAAGGCCTATCGATTAGTTTTGACCAATTAGGTCTACGAGAAGTTCTCGACCAGCTCGACTTCACCTCCTAAACTTTTAAGTTTCTTTGAAGCATTTCTCTGGAAAAGATTCTGCCCTCGGCCACCAGAGCCAAAATATTGGGCTCATGCTCTCGGCTTCTTTTAAATACAAGTCCAATATTTTGTTTTCGCTGGAATCTTGGGCTAAGAGGAAAGAATTGCACAGTGCTTGGATAAAGAGAGCATACTCTGCCAGGAAGAATTGCCATACCCACTCCTGCATTTACCATATTCAGTACTGAGAATATGTCGTTGACTTCAGCGACTACAGGTGGCTCCGCGCCCACTTTTTCAAAAAGGACTTTGAAGTCGGAGCTAGTAGCGAATCCTTTTCCCAAAGAAATAAAGTTTTTATCTTTCACCAAAGAAAGGTCTATCTCTTTTGCCGGTATATGTACAAAATCTTTAGGAGCCGCAAGATAAAGGCTATCCTCAAAAAGCGGCAATACCTCCATGTGCGGCGGAAGAGCGTTTAGTTCGTCTATCGCAATAGCGATAACATCCAAGCGATTTTGATCAAGCTCATTTAATAAATATTCATTTGAACCCATGAATAAATCGAACTCGATCTTTGGCCTACGCAATTTGGTGCCCATGATCAAACGAGGAACCGTTCGGACTGTCAATGAATATAAGGTTCCCAGTCTCAGGCGTTGGTTGCCTACACCGGCTGCTTGACGTGTTTCTTCAATGGTGCGCTCAAGAGAATTCAAAACCTCTTTACTGCCCATATAAAGAACATTTGCTGGGCTTAATGGTTTTAGAAGCCTGCCTTTATGAGAAAAAAGAGGGCATTGAAGACCTTCCTCTAAAGAGTGGAGTGCCCGATGGATGCTGACAGAGCTCATGCCAAGAACTTCAGCCGTACGCGCGAGGTTCTGATTCTCCATAAAAACAGAAAATATTTCTAATTTTCTTAAGGTAATTTCGGAGTCAATTAACTTGAAGCCTTCTCGATTATTTGGCATTCGTTCCTCTCATCAATGCTTTAGGTTAATCCAAATATCGTCAACGTCATTGGCACGGTAAAAGATGCCAATGCAGTTGTAATAAGCAGAGCATTTGCCGTTTCACCTTGCATAGTGTGAAATTCCTGCGACATGATATAAACATTTACGCCGACGGGTAAACATGCCAAAAGACAGGCTGCTTTTGTTTCCTCTAAATTTAGTCCGATTAAGTGACAGAGTACCATTACAACAAAGGGTTGGACCCCAAGCTTTAATATGGTCACTGCCGAAGTGATTCGTAAATTTGAGGTAATCCGGTATTGGGTCAGTCCAACACCCACAGCAAAGAGCGCTATTGGCGCTGCTGAATTCGCTAGAAGATCAACAGCCTTTTGGGCTGGCGCAGGTAAAGTCAATCTTGTGAGTCCCCATACGGCGCCCAATACAATTCCGATCACGATGGGATTTCTAATCGTCGCGGAGGTTCCTTTGATAAAGGTCTTCAAAAGGGAGGGGTTTTTATTACGACCAAGTTCAATCGCTATTGTTGCCAATGTCCACATCAAAAAGCCATTTAGCGAAAAAATAACAGCAATTGATGGAAGGCTTTCTTTTCCAAGTAAGGAAATAGCAAGAGGAACACCTAACTGTATGTTATTGGAAAATACACCAGCCATTCCAAATATTGTTTGTCCGTCCCTGTCCAGATGGAGAAACTTTCTGCCGATGAAGTAGCCAATTGCAAAAACAATAAAACATGAGCCAAAAAAAGCAACTCCGATGAGCCAATTAGGCGCCGGAAGCTTGGGAAGATCACTCATCAAGCGAAAGAGTAAGATCGGGATGGTGACTGTAAAAGAAAATTTTGATAAAGCGTTGCCAATCTCGATGGATACGACTTTGAACCGAGCAAACACGTATCCCAGACCAATAATGCAAAAAAGAGGCAGTGCAACTAAAAAATTCTGCAAAAACATTTTTTTTTCATAACGAGCGCCAGCCGACGCTCGTTACGCTTCAACTTTTATACCGATAGGTATCCTTTACCATCTCTTATTTCAATTTTCGTACCGAACGGCTCGGAAAGGTTTTGTATGTGCTTCAACGTGTCCTCTGATCCGGACAAAGATGGGATACCTCGCTGAGACCTTGTTCCTTTCTGTGCCAAATCGATCGGGTACAAGACAACGTTTTTAATCTTTCCGTCTTCTACCTCCCAAGAAGGCAAAATTGAACGCCAAATGTTTTCTTGAACGATATAGCCTTTCGTACCATTCTTACTTCTGTGGTCCATGTATGCGCCGATTTTCGTATCAATCGGGAGGTTCTTTCCGTGAAATGCGTCGAACGGCTGCCTTTCCACAGTTTCCGTTTGGAAAATGAAATTACCGAGGCTATAAAAAATCAAACCGCCTTTATACACCTCAATTCCACGCAATTCATGAGGACCATGCCCGATCACAGCGCTAGCTCCAGCGTCAATGCAAGCCTTAGCAAACCTCTCGACGAATTCGGCAGCAACTTGAGAATCTGCCCCCTTCATCTCATGAGCATGCACGCTCACGATTACTATGTCTGCCTGTCTGCGAGCTTCTTCAATTTCTTTTACGGTCCGTTCAACGTCTTTGGCATTAGGAATTGTCTCGTTATATTCCTCTCCGTCCGTAAGCATGAAATTCATGTTGCCCAACGGCAACGTTCCTTCTGGGAACGGCGGAAGGTAACCATTTCGTATTTTCTGTTCGGTACGGGCGTTTATTTGCGAAATATCAGAAAGTTCTTTTGCCATTGCAAAATGCTCAGCATTGACATGGTGAACGGTTCTAAATCTCAAAGGGTTCAAGCCTGGACGACCTATCATATCGGCCCCTTGCCCCCCGGCAACTGCTGCAGGATCGAGCGTAGCAGTTACACCGATCAATGCCACTCTTGCATTCCGAGTTTCTAAATAACAGGCTCGAGAGGCCTCCTGAAGAGTGTTGCCGGTTCCTGTGAAACACATCTTCCTTTCATTGAGGTGTTTGATCGTAGCACTAACACCTCCTTGTCCAAAGTCGCCAGAGTGGTTGTTCGCTGTATTAAAAATATTAAATCCATACCGGAGCATATCATCCAACATCGTTGGATCGGTCATTGCCCAAGTTCCGCCGCTCGTTGCCGCTGGATAGCCTTCCTGACGATGGAACGTCATCTCAAGATTTGCAAAGCTGACATCGTGAGACTTAATTAGGTCACGGATTTCATCAAATCCTGGATAACCGCAATCAGCAACATGACGAGTAATAAAGCTATCGCCAGAAGCAATAAATGAGACTTTCATGAGCTTTTCCTTTCCAAATTAGTATTCATTGAACATCCGTTGAATCTCTTTCGGATCCTGTGTTTTAGTGAGTGCCAACATCAAAAGGATCCTAGCCTTTTGCGGGTTATGCATCATTGCAGTTACATATCCCTCCTTAGTAAATTTATTGAGAGGTGTAATCATTCCGGAACCAACTCGCGAACCTGCTACTACAACAACACCTTGTTTGACGGCTTCGGCTAAAGATTTATTAACATCATTTGGCATATTGGCGTGACCAACACCAGCATTGATGATACCTTTAGCGCCGTTTTTTACCATTGCATCAACAAGTTTTCCGTCGCTTCCCAAGACTACATAATTCACCTCAACTCTAGGCAGCGCATCAAGCTTTGAAATATCAAACTCTGTGTTTACAGTATGTTTTTTGGTAGGAGATGACACAAAGTAAGGGACATTATTCTGCATGTAGCCCATATAGCCTGTATCCGGACATTTGAATGTAGCAACGTTAGTCGAATTCGTTTTCGTTACACCAAACGCAGGTGAGATCTGGTCATTCATCACAACCATTACTCCTTTATCTTTTGCAGCTTTGCTGGCTGCAAGCGCCACGGCGTTTACAAGATTCAAAGGACCGTCAGCGCTAAGAGCCGTTGCCGGTCTCATAGATGCAACTAACACTACAGGCTTATTACTCTTGGTCACAAGGTTCAAAAAATAAGCCGTTTCTTCCAGCGTATCTGTGCCGTGCGTGATAACAATTCCATCTACACTGGGACTTTTTAACAATTCATTTACACGTTTTGCTAACTTAAGCCAATCTTGAGTAGATAATTTTGAACTCCCAATATTGAATACTTGTTCACCGCTAATATTTGCAAACTTTTGAATTTCAGGAACAGCGTCAACGAGCTGTTGGACTCCTACTGGTTTTTGTCCAGCCCCAACGCCGTAGTCTGTCAGCGCCAAAGCTCCTGCGCCTTTACTTGCGATTGTTCCACCCGTAGCCAAAATAGCAACGTTGGGTAGGGAATTTTGAATTGACTGTTCAGCTTTAGGGGAAACCGGTTGCTCGGCGGCCATAGCTGGCAAGGTGGCTAAAGTCGAAAAAACGATTGTTAATGCGACTGTGCTCAAAACTTTTGCAGTTTTCATATCTAAACGGCTCCTTGAGATTTTTAGGTATTGCGATATGGGATCCCACTGCATTTTCATTATCAGTAGGCAACTGCTTTGAATCAATTAAGGGCCTGCTTTAAATATTAACTTTAGAGTAATAAAAAATCCTCTGATGGCAACTGAAGAAACTAAAAAATAGTGGTGTTTTATTGATTTTATTTTGAATGAGAGATTCCATCGTCACCCAATCTGACGATTATTCGGAATTACCATGAGGATTCTATCTGTGGCTCTGATCGTTAAGAGTTCTAGTGTCAGCTCTTGGAGCTTTCCATTACGCTTAGAGAAAAAACAAAAGGATAAGCTAGGTTTTGTCCCTGCCTATCCTTTTGGATTACGTGTTTTTCACGTCACATGGCTAAATACGCCTGCCTTAACATGTATATGCACACAAAGAAAAGAAGGCAAGCAAAAACCTTTTTAAGCGGCTTAGTGTCGATTGAGTGAGCAATCTTTGCACCAACTGGGGCCAGCAAAACACTGGGGATCGCAACGGCAAACAACGCAGGAATGCAGATGTAACCAAGATCGATCGGCCATGGAGGCAAATCTTGCACGTTCCAGCCACTGATGATGTACCCGATCGTTCCGAAAAGCGCAATGGGGAAGCCAAAAGCAGCACTGGTTGCAACGGCGTTCTGCATTTTGACGTTGCACCAAACCATCAAGGGAACAGAGATAAATCCCCCTCCTGCACCGACCAAAGCCGATAAAACACCGATCGCGATCCCCATGAAAAACTTGCCGATCGTTCCCGGAAGATTGCGGTCAGGACGCGGAGACTTATTCATGAACATTTTGATAGCCGAAAAACCAACAAATACCGCAAAAACAATAGAGATGCAAAATGCGGATAACCAACCCGCGATTTGAGCTCCCAGAACGGCGCCTATCAAGATACCAGGAGCGACGGAAGCAACCACATTCCAAAGAACTGCGCCACGTTTATGGTGTGCCCTAACAGATGAGAGCGAAGTAAAAGCAATTGTTGCCAGCGATGTTGCAATAGCTACGTGAACGATATGATCGTGAGGTATCAAACTCGACGGGATCAGCATAATCAGAAACGGTGTGATGATCATGCCCCCGCCGATCCCCAAAAGACCTGCTAAAAAACCTGTGAAACAGCCTAACAAAGCCATAAGGCCGATTGTTGTGAGTGCCACTTAATCCTCTTATATATGGTTTGAGACTTTAAAAATTTGAATAAGAAAAATCTTAGCGCTTATCTTCGTTTTTTAACGGCTTTTCGCTGGAAGTGGCGTAAATACTAGGTTTGCGGAATAAGGTACGGCTGAAGCGCTTTCCACTCGTCCTCACTCACAGGCGTGATCGACAGGCGGTTGCCCTTCTGAAGAACCCGCATTCCTTCACAACCCGGAATCGTTCTTAATTCCGCGATAGAAACGAGTTTGACTTTATGAAGAATACGCACATCGACTTGAACCCAGCGGGGCTTCTCCTGAGCACTCTTCGCGTCGAAATATTCTGAAGTTTCATCAAACTGCGTCGGATCCGGATAAGGTTCAGAGGCAATTTCACCAATGCCAACGATGCCGGGCTGAGCACACGAAGAGTGGTAGAAAAGGACCGGGTCTCCGATCTTGCAAAGATCGCGCATGAAATTGCGGGCCTGGTAATTACGCACGCCGAACCAACCAACCTTGCAGTCCTTCATGCCGAGGACATCGTCAACTGAAACTTCGCTTGGCTCCGACTTCATCAGCCATGCATAGTGCTCAAAACCTGCCATAATTTGTTTACCTCTATTTACTGAGAAGCTCCTTATATCATGTCTTCAGACTCAGTCCAACTTTGTTTGTCCCGCAAGACCGGAGAAATGCTTCACAGGCTCCGTGCCAACCGTCCTCTCGTTCACTGCATTACCAATGAAGTCGTGCAGGAATTTACGGCCAATGTTCTGCTTGCCGCAGGAGCCTCGCCCGCGATGGTTGTGGGCGAAGGCGAAGCCGAATATTTCGCCGGCATCGCCTCTGCACTCTCCGTAAACGTGGGCACCCCCTACGAAGCCCGCATCGAAACCATGAAGAAGGCCATTCGCGGAGCCGTTGCAGCAGGCAAGCCTTGGGTGCTCGACCCGGTTGCCGCAGGCGGTATTCCTTGGCGTGACAAAATCATTTTTGAGCTTTTGGAAATGCATCCGGCAGCTGTCCGAGGCAACGCTTCCGAGATTCGTTTCTTAGCCGGTGTAGGCACCGGAGGCAAAGGCGTCGACAGTCTCGATGATTCTTCTTCCGCCATTGAGGCCGCCAAAACCTTAGCTCGAAAGTACAAAACATTTGTTGTCGTGACCGGATTGAAGGACTACGCAACAGACGGTGAACGCGTGCTTTGCGCCGTCGGAGGCAGTGAAATGATGACGTTGGTCGTCGGAACCGGCTGCTCACTTTCCGCACTGCTCGCCGCCTTCCTCGGGGGAGCTGAACGCTCGCTTGAAGCATGCATTGCATGCTGTGACTACGTAAATTACGCCAACGATACCGCTTCCACTCGCTCAAGCGGTCCGGGATCCTTCCATTTTCAATATTTGGATGCCCTCTATCAAATCCGTCCTGAGGACTTCAGAAAATGAAATCCGGCAAGAAATTAGATCTTTCTCTTTACCTTGTCCTGGATGCCAACCTTTGCAAAACGCCTGAAGGCATGGTTGAAACCACAAGAAAAGCAGTTGAAGGCGGCTGCACTGTGGTTCAGCTTCGAGCACCGGAATGGAAAAAGAAGAAACAGCTACAGGCCGCTTTTCTGCTCAAAGAGCTCTTGAAAGATACGGATGTGCTTTTCATTGTGGACGATCATCTTGATATTGCATTGCTCAGCGGCGCTGACGGCGTGCATGTCGGCCAGGAAGATATCGATCCGAAATATGCTCGAGAGGTTTTAGGGCCTGACGCCGTGATCGGTTTGTCTATCGGAAGTATTGAAGAATTAAATACCATCGGACCGGATGTTGATTACATTGGAATCGGGCCGGTTTTTTCTACCAAGACGAAAGCCGATGCAGGTGCAGCAGTAGGCCTAGACCTGCTTGAATACATTGCTAAAGAAGCCGGGCTGCCGAATGTCGCCATCGGAGGCATTAACAAGGGCAATGCTGCCGACTGCATTCGTCACGGAGCGGACGGTGTCGCAGTCGTGTCCGCCATTTGCGGCGCGGAAGATCCGAAAGCTGGCGCAGCCGCAATCAAGAAAGCCGTTAACGATGCGCTTTCGATTTAGACTTTTCGGCCGTGCCTGCAGACGCCGGTGCGGCCTTTCTGTTTGTCCATTTCATCAGGCCGAAGAGCGCAAGCAAAATCACGAGCCAAGCACCGATAAACAAAAATACCATTTGTGTGCTGGCTTTTCTTGACTGTCCTTGAACAAACAAACCGTAACTCTGCTTTGCTTCTTCCAATGAAGAAGCACAAATCAAGGGATTTTTAGCCGGTTCAAATACTTCTTTTGTCACTGTCTGCGCCGTCTTTCCGTCGCCTGTAATTCCAATCTTGGTACAGTAGTCCGCCAAGCTTTTGTGACCGGCCTTCTCCACGTATGTCCAATCAGCTTCTGCTAATTTTTCTCCTCTGGAAAACGCAAAAGTGGTATCCCAGATGCAATAAAAAGCACAGATTAGAAGCGTTACCAAAAACCAAAGCTGCCAGCGGATTTTCATAAATTATGATTTCAGACGGAAAAGAAGTTTTACTTGCTCATTACGGCGCAACAAGTCTAAGTCAAACCAAGGCTCTATGTACTATGCCGACAACATACGAAACAATTTCGGAGTGATAAATGAGCAGAAAAATGAAGCTTCTGGCAACTGCGCTGTTTGCCTCTTTTGTCCTGGGTCAGACGGTCCAGGCTCAGGAAGCTCCCGCAGCAACCGCGCAGGACTCTAAAGAAATAGATAAAGCTGCGGATGGCATTGCGGACACCGTAGCCGGTTGGCTTGATAAATTATCGGACTCTGTGAGATCTATCGGTGAAAAAAGCGAAGAGTGGTCAAAGGATGCTTCCGCTTACAAGGATCAGCTCAAAGAGCAATGGCCGACCTTGAAGGAACAGTTCAATCAAAAACTTAGCGAGAGTGTCCAGAAAGGTCAGGAGTCTAAAGAGGCCATTTCAAAATGGATGGATGAGACCTTCTCCAAGGAACGCATCAACAAAGCCGAAGATTGGATGAAAAACTTCAAGGACGGTGTTACTGACAACGTCGTGGATCCGCTAGTGCCCTACCTGTTGGCGATGCGCTACCCCAACCCGATGGATGAATGGAACCAGGGCTATCGCCGCGAATATCCCGTATCCATCAAGGGAATGGATCGACCGCTTCAAGTCACTCTGCCTCTTTCTTGGAACTTGTCTCAGAACCTTCAGCTCGGACAGAACGAGTTCATGAGCTGGCGCAGTGAATCGGGAACGGGACAGTATGTTGTCGCCTTAATTGAAACCCCAACCGGCGCCACCGTAGACAGCATTGTGGCAGGACTTCAGAAAGCTCGGCCTGACTGCGTAACGGAAAAACTCCCCAATTCCCAGATTGTGCGCGTTTACTACCCGGCTCAAACGGATACACAAAATGCGGTTTATTACTATGCTGTGCCTGCAGGAGATAAAGTGTTCACGGTTTGCGGTGAAGTTCTGCGCAGCAAAGATGAAAAGTCAGAAGCCTTGAATCAGCGACTTCAAGCGGAAAGTGATTTCTTCAACGCTGTGGCTTCTAATATTTTCGTAAAACCTGCTTCATAACGAACAAAGTTTTTCTTTATAAGCCTGAGTCAAACGCTCGGGCTTTTTTCTTTTTTTACCTTGAACTTTCGTGGCTTTATTCCCGTCGGAGGGACCCGCACCGAATTAAAATGGTGCCATTCTGAAATTCTCATTTCCTTTCGTTCATCACTCCTTCCTTCAGCGGGAATCAGTGTTCAGGAGAAAACATGGCTGAAATTGTTACGACGTCCATTAAATCTCTTCCGCTCGTCTATCGCGGCAAGGTCCGTGACAGCTACGCTGTCGGCGACGACAAGCTTCTTATTGTCGCTTCCGACCGTATTTCTGCTTTCGACGTCATCCTCGGCGATCCCATCCCCAAGAAGGGCAAGATTCTGACGGCTTTGACAGACTTCTGGTTCAAAGAACTCGACGGAATCGTCCCAAATCATTTGACAGGTATTGATCCCGAATCCGTGGTTGCTCCCGAAGCTGTCTCTTATACACATCTCCGAGCCCACGAGACGCTCATGAATCT
>USHK01000017.1 GCA_900554375.1 uncultured Sutterella sp. | reverse complement strand
CGAGATTCATGAGCGTCTCGTGGGCTCGGAGATGTGTATAAGAGACAGGATTTTAGCCGTTCCGTCCGGCGCGTAAAGCAGATAAAGCGGTACGCCTGTTCGCCCGAAGGACTCTAAAGTTTTAGCGATTTCCGCATTGCGGTTTGTCCAGTCGGCGATAAGAAACTTCACGTTGTGTTCCCGGAAAGCCTTCTGCACGTCATTTCGGTCGAGAACTGTCAGTTTATTTGCTTGGCATGTGACGCACCAAGAGGCAGTGAAGTCAACGAATACGGGACGTCCTTCATCAAGGGCGGCTTGAACCGCGGAAGGGGACCAGGTGCCTGCCATGGGAACTTCAGAGGGCGCCCGCTCCAGAAGGGGAGAGGCCCCAACAGTGTATGCGCCGGCGCAAAGAATAAAGGCAAAAACCGTTAGACCTTTCGATGCCGTTTTGCCGAACTGGAGACGTCCGTACAAAATGAAGGCAGCAATCAAAAATATCGCAGCGCCAATATACGCGGCAAGGGCCAAAACCGATACTTGCTGCCAAAGAACCCAAAACAGCCAGAATGTTGTGAGGGCCATTGGAATTGCCATCACAGTTCTGAAGATGCCCATCCAGCGGCCCGGACGAGGAAGCCAAGCCGTCAGACATGGGAAAAGCGCTAAAAGCAGCCAAGGAAGACTCATACCGAGACCGAGGCAGATAAAGACAACGAAGGATTCAAGTGATGAAGCTGAGAGTGCATAACCCAAAGCTGCTCCCATGAACGGCGCGGTGCAGGGGGAGGCAACGACAACGACCAGAATGCCGGTAGCAAAGCTGCCTACCAGGGATGCACCGACAGACGAATTTTTAGAAGAAATTCTTATGCCGGAGAATTCAAAGGCGCCGGCCAGATTTAAAGTGATCGTGACAAAAAGAAGTACCAAAAGCGCGACAAACCACGGAGACTGCAGCTGGAAGCCCCAGCCGACGGAAGCCCCTGCAGTCTTAACTGCGATTAAGGCGCCGGCTAAAAGCGTCATGGAGATAAGGACACCGGCTGTAAAGCAAAGACCATGCAGAGCTAATTTTCCGTCTCTGCGATGCTCGACGAGGCTGAGCATTTTTAAAGAGAGAACAGGGAAGACGCAGGGCATCAGGTTCAAAATCAAGCCGCCGAGGAAAGACATGCCGGCAGCGAGCCAGACTGTTAAGTTAACGTCCGTATTGTCAGAAGACGCGGACGGTGGAGTCACGGTCCCACTGACTAAGACATGCGAGAAGCTGCCGGACCATCCGCCTTGAGCGGGTCCTCCATCAGCGGCAAAGACGCCGGATAACGTGTCGCCGGCTTTCAGCTCTCCCGTTCCCTGAAGTCTGACGGTAACTTCATCGCCGTTTTTTGTGGCGGACTGGGGCGCCTTGTAATCAACGGCTCCTTCACCTTCAGTGAATACATAAAAATGGTTGAAAGGTTTGGAAGTTTTAAATGTGACGGAAAGGGCGTGATTGGCCGAATCGACCTGAGCAGAAACCGTTGTTAATGGAACCGGCGTTAAGGCTTCATTATTTTGGAAGAGGCCGGCGTTCGGAGTTGCGCTCGGGGAAGCGGTCGAGACTTTAATGGGAACGTCAAAAGAAGCGTTTCCCGGAATGCATTGTTCGGCGCACATCAGCCAGGAGACGTCTGCCTTGGCGACATAGTCACCTTCTTTGGCAGATGCAGGAACCGAAATTGAAACAGGTAGTAGGACGGAGTCTTCGTAACCGAAATTCGTGAGATCGCCGATGACATAAAGCTTCGGCGTAGGCCACTGAATGGATCCGGCCTTCCAGCCTTCGGGAAGCGTCCAGTCAATGACGGTTGGAAGCCCGGTGTCGCCGGGTGTTTTCCAGTAAGTGTGCCAGCCGGGCTGCTGAGTCAGAAGAACGCCTAAACGAATGGAACTTCCGGGCTTGACGGAAGTTGTTTGAGAGATCAGCTCGGCTTTGACCGCTTCGGTTTTCTTCCAAGGAAGAGCCTGTGCGTTTAAAGCAAAGAAGGCAAAGAAAAGAAAAAAGAAGCGTAAAAGCCAAGCAAATCTCATAACAAGAAAGTGTCTTAATAAAACAAATTAACCATGAACACGTTTGACTTGGGCGAAAGCTTTGTCAGCAGCTTCGAGCGTACGAGCAATGACGGAGTCATCATGTGTGATAGACACGAAACCGGCTTCATAGATGCTCGGGGCCAAATAGACACCGTTGTCGAGCATGGCATGGAAGAAAGTCTTAAAGCGATCGGCGTCGCATTCCATGACTTCCTTGAAAGAAGTCGGGCACTTGCCGCGGAAGTAAATACCGAACATGCCGCCGATGCTTTGAGCGGAGAAAGCCACTCCGTGTTTTTTAGCCATTGCACCTAAACCTTTAACAAGTTTGGCAGTCTGTTCGGAAAGACGCTTGTAGAAGCCGGGCTGCTGAATTTCATGCAAAGTGGCAAGACCGCAAGCAACGGCGACTGGGTTGCCGGAAAGCGTGCCTGCCTGGTAGACCGGACCTAAAGGAGCAACGCAGTTCATGATGTCGCGTTTGCCGCCGAAAGCGGCAACGGGCATACCGCCGCCGATGACCTTACCAAACATCGTGATGTCCGGATCGATGTGATACAGGGACTGCGCGCCGCCGAGTGCGACACGGAAGCCGGTCATGACTTCGTCGACGATGAGGACAGAACCGTGTTTGGAGGTTTCTTCCCTCATGGTTTCGAGGAATTCCTGAGTAGCAGGAACCATGTTCATATTGCCGGCAACAGCCTCGACAATAACGCAGGCGATTTCGTCGCCTTCTTTGTCAAACAGTTCTTTTAGCTGTTGGGGATTGTTGTATTCAAGGACGATTGTGTCGTTTGTGACGGCAGCCGGAACACCTGCGGAGCTCGGGGTTCCGAAAGTCAGCAAACCGGAACCGCCTTTGACAAGCAGGGAATCGCTGTGGCCGTGATAGCAGCCTTCAAACTTCACAATCTTGTTGCGGCCGGTGTAGCCGCGAGCCAAACGGATGGCGCTCATGCCTGCCTCGGTGCCGGAGGAGACAAGGCGGACTTCTTCAACGGAAGGAATGAGACGCTTAATTTCTTCGGCAATATCAATTTCACCGACGGTTGGAGCGCCGAAGCTCAAGCCGTTGTCAACGGCTTCTTTAACAGACTCGATGACGTGGGGATTGTTGTGACCGAGAATCATAGGACCCCAAGATCCGATGTAGTCGATGTACTGCTTACCTTCGACGTCGTACATATGCGGCCCTAAAGCTTTTTTTATAAAGCGAGGAGCACCGCCGACAGAACGGAAGGCACGAACCGGAGAGTTAACACCGCCGGGAATGGACTTCTGGGCTCTGTCAAAAAGTACTTCATTCTGATCCATGAAAAGAACTCCTAGAAATGAGTTAAATAGTAATTTCAAGCGGGATAGGTTTATCCGCTCATGCTAAAGGAAAAACCTAAAGGATAGATTAATTCGCAGAGTGCGGACGAGGACGTGCTGCGGTTAATAGAAAAGACAGGCGAGAAAAGGCAGTGGGAGAGTCAGAGTAGAAAGCAGATCTCAGAGCTCTCGTCCGAAGAACGACTTTTCGGTTATTAACAAACTGATAATCGAGAAGATTACGGAGATTATGTCGGTGAATTTCGCGAATTTATCTGTGAAAGAAAGGCGGAGGGCTTCGGAGCCCTCCGCAATTCACATCTTTCTCGGTCATACAAAAAAGACACAGGAAGCTAAATAAGACTCTTTCGCCGAGGTTAAGGAGTACGCGGAACCGCAGAATATTGCAACGCTCGTATCCGTTTGAACATCTAGGATGCTGCGATTTCTTGGTTTCTCAAGCGATTATTAGTTTTTCGCAGTGGAAATTTTGTTGACGAAGGACGTCAGGAGCTGGCCGAAATCCTGAGATTCCGAACTGCCGGCAGAGGTGGCGATCAGCGCGCCGTAAAGGGTTAACGCAACCCAAGCGGTTAGGACAGAAATCCAAGCAATTTTTCCGAATTTCATAGGTTCTCCTTATTAGTGAACCTTGTTTTATACAGGGTTTTTACCAATTAAAACGAGAAGGCGACAGAAATTTTGGATGTAACAACCCATTGTGCGTTTAGACAACTTAGCTTTCGATTGCTGGGAAGTTCGGTGAACGGTAGAAACAAAAACTGCCGCCTCCGAAAGGATTGCGGCAGTTTCCAGATAGTCGGATATTAGAACCCAAACTCCCGTGAAATAGTCCGTGATTATTTTTAATCGGGCTATTTTTCTTCAACTAATTCTCTGATTCCTTTAAACAAAAGATTTCAATGACGGCATTTTTATGCTATAATAGATCGGTATTTTAATAATATAGGTCTATTAAAATGGGTCGCCCAAGAGTTTATGACACTCCGCACTTCTGCCTCCATACTTACGTCAGGAAGGGGCACACTTACGTCGAGGCTTACAGAAATGAATGGGATCCGGAAAAGAAACGCTCCCGTATCGCACAAAGAAAGTACGTCGGAGCCTTGGATACAGAGACCGGAAGAGTTCGGCTCGGAAAGAAATATCTTTCCGAGAACCCACAATATGAAGGCAAGATTCTTTATTACGAAGATAAGCAGCTTGTTGAGCGAACACCGGAAGAAGTTCAGGAAGAGTTGAACCAAAGAGTTCCGAGTCCTCTTAATGACATTGTTAGCTATGGTGCTTCTGCCGCGTGCTGGCTGGTTGCTCAGCAAAACGGAATGCTCGAAGACTTAAAAGAGACTTTCGGGGCGGAAATCGGCTCGGACTTGTTGAGGTTGGCTATATACCAGTACCTCGACGGCGGCTCCATGGACTGCTTTGAACAATGGGCCTCTCAGCACTGGCTGCCAAAAGCTCGAATATTCTCGGGCCGGCGCATCAGTGAAATGCTCTCAGAAATAACGCATCAGGATATTACGTCTTACCTAAAACTTCGGAATCAACGATGTGTTGAGCACTTTAACTCGGTAAAGACTCAGGCAGAAAAACTCAAAAAAACAGGCCCTAGATTCCGCTATCTCGCGTTGGACTCCACAGCGCTCAGCACCTACTCGGTAACTATCAGCAACGCTGCATACGGGTACGCAAAACAAAATCCGGAACTGCGGCAAGTTAACTTCACGTTAGGCGTTGACTATCTGAACGGCGATGTCTGTTACGCCTACGAAAGCGAAGGCAGTATTACAGATAAATCCGTTTACCCTCATCTGATGATGGATCTGCATCACAACGGCTACAACCTTCAGGACACGGTTATCGTTACGGATCGAGGCTATCAGAGCATCTACAATATCCAGCGGCTGCTCGATATTGAAATAAATTACGTTTGCGGCGTCCCGCTCACAGAAGAAAGTGTCAGGCAGCTCTTTGAAAAATATAAGTCCAGTCTTAGTAATCCGGCGTTCTTGAACGGCCGACTGAAAGTTGCCGCCAGAACGACGGAAGAGCTCTGGGCCAAGGCCACGGACTTCGGACCTCTGCGTCTTAGTACTTCACTGCACTTATATAAATATCCTGAACTTGCTGCTTTACAGGCGATCTCTCTGCATCAAAAGGTCGAGGAAGTGCTCGAGAAGAAAAACAGCGGAGAAAAAGTGCATCCGGCTGACTGGAGCAGAGTCAAAAATTACATTGTTGAAAATCGGCAGAAAGTCTGGGTTAAAAATATCAAAGGCCTCGAAGAATTTTTAACTCGAGCCGGGTGCTTCGCCATCAGAACAAATTGCATTAAGGACCCGTTTGAATGCCTGGCGGTTTACAAGCAAAGACAGATTGTTGAAACGGCCTTTAGACAAATGAAAGTCCTTAACGGGAACAACCGACTGCGCTGCACTGAAAGGACCTATGTCGGTAAGCTCCTGCTCTTTGTTATCGCCCAATCTTTAAGAATGAGGATGCTCTACACGGTCAAAGAAAACGAGCAAAAGCTCGACTTGGACTTACCGGGAGACTCTTTAGATAAGGCCATGGCAATGCTTAAGGGGATCATGGCGGTCAGACCGCCGAGTAAGTCTGTCTGGGCTGGAAGGCCTATTAGTAAGAAAGCCCGAGACATTCTCGAGCTTCTTGGCATTAACAACAAATTCCCGCGAAACCTGAAAGACTAAAAGTCAATACCGAACTATTTCGCGGGAGTTTGGGTTAGAAGGCTAAACCGAGGGCCAGCTTAAACGTCACCGGAGAGGGGCGCATCGAGAAGCTATCGTCCGTCGGACTGTGTGCTTTGTAACGAGGAAAACCTAAATCCATACCGCCGGTTACATGAAGATTGCGTGTGATAGCGACGGTTCCGCCGGCCTGAATAACCGGGGTGAAAATATCTTTTTTAGCTCCCCAGCCATCCTTAAAGTCCTGCTGGTCGCTTCTAAAGTATCCGGCGCCGACACCAGCATATAGTTTGACGCGTTCTGCGGCTCTGAAGTGATACTGAACGGCAAGACTGTAGCTCGTAAGTTTGTAGCTTCCGACTTTACTGCCATTGGCATGGATGCTATGCGTGTTGGAACGATTGACAGAGAAATCCAAAGCCCATTCCGGTGTGACAAAGTAGCGCACACCGGCGGCGTAAGCTCCGTCTGAAGAAATCGAAGAAGGTTTGGGTGTGCCTTTCAGCGTTGTCTTCTGCCATCCGCCGCCTGCGTAAATCAACACTTTGTTAGAGAAGAGCGACTTCGGAGTCTCCGGCATATGACGGCTCTTACGATCGTCAAACGTCATGTTGGCGAAGAAGAAAAAGATGTCAGAGAACGGAACATAGGTTCCGTAGATGCTGAAGTTGTCCGTGCCGACTCCGACAAGAGGCAGCGGCGCCGGGAACGGAATCCATTTATAGTCGCCGCGGGCAGTCAAGCCGATGGTGTAGCCGGCTTCCGCATAGAAGGGCGTGCTGCCGAGTCTCCAGCGAGAAAGCCAACCGTAGCCCATGAACGGTTCGAAGTTGTTGTGGGAGTCCGAAAATGCCATGGCATACAGGATTCTGCGGTTTCCGCGACTGTCGATGAAGTTGCGGGAAATGCCGCCTCCCCAGGTATAACCGTTCTCATTGTGGCGTTTTTCCGTCTTGTACGCATATCCCGGGTGAATTGTGTAGGCCGGAAGAAGCAGCCCGGAGAAACCTTCAGAGAGAATCGTCCTCATTCCGACCCAGGTGTCGGATAGGTAGCTCCCGGAAGAGTTTTCTTCGGAAACAAGTCCGGCGGGGAGGGTGTCGACAATTGCGTCCCAAGCCGAACGACCGGTGTCTTCGGCGGATGCAGATGAGGCGGTCGCAATAAGTGCAGCCCCGAAAATTGTTTTAATGATCTTATTTCTCACGACTTTTTCAATGGAGTGCAGAGCAAAAAATTCTACAGAAAAACAAACCCTTTTTATTCGGTTTGCCCAGTAGAACGGACAAAATTAACGCAATTTTGATGCCCGTTTTGTGTAACGAAGCGTTGTCGGACGGCTGAGGAACTTGCGGAATAGAAGGAATCTAATTAAAGTTGCAGCGCGAAGTTCGTCGGGCAATCGCCGGGGAGAAAGACCTCGGAGGAAAGTCCGGACTCCATAGAGCGCCGTAGGAGGTAACACCTCTCCGCCGAAAGGCGAGGACTAGAGCAACAGAGACGAGCCGATTCAGTTCGGTTGAAACGGGCAATCTCTACGGGGAGCAACATCAAATAGGCAGCTTGTGAACCTGCTCGGCGAGGCTGCGGGTAGATGGCTCGAACCCGAAAGTGATTTCGGGTCTAGATGAATGATTGTCATGCTGCGTTAAGCGGTACACAGAATCCGGCTTACAGATGGACTTCGCTCTTCTATCTTTTCTTTAAAATTCAAATAATTAAAAAATTCTAAAGCTTAAGGACAAGAATAACTTTCGCTCAATGTGAGTGTCGGTGGAGGAAAGTGGAAAAAAGTGGCTAAAATTGAGACTTAGAAAAGATAGGTTTTTGTCTCGTTTTAGTCGTGTTCCAAGGCTCTCCGCATATCAATCTCGACGCCAAAGGGCGTCTGTCGGTGCCTTCTCGTTATCGGGAAGCCCTGGCAGAGTTGTGTTCCGGACAAATGACCTTTACTCGGCATCCCGACGGGTGCGCTTTGCTGTATCCGCGTAATGTCTGGGAAACGAAAAGAAGCGAATTAATGGCACTCCCCTACTCGGCCAGAGTCTTTCAAAGAATAGTGATGGGTTCGGCAGTAGACGTGGATATGGATGCCAGCGGGCGACTGCTGGTACCTGCAGAATTAAGAAAACTTTGCGGTCTTTCCAAAGAGATCGTTCTTGTGGGGCTGGGCTCACACTTTGAGTTGTGGGATGCTGAGAAGCTCGCGGAAAGCGAAGCTAAAGCTATGACAGAAAACTTATCGGATATCGCCGCCCAATTCAATTTTTAAAAATAAGGTAGTTTTCTGTGCAGGCAGAGGTCTTGGTTCATCGTCCGGTACTTGCTGAAGAGTCTCCGCGACCCCTGATTACCGATCCGAATGGTGTCTATGTCGACGGTACTTTCGGTCGAGGAGGACACTCGCGCCTGATATTGGAAAAACTCTCTCCGCAGGGGCGCCTAATCGCTTTTGACCGAGACGAAGAAGCTGTCAGGGCAGCCGCTCAGATTCAGGATCCCAGATTTCAAATTATTCATGCTCCCTTTGCCGCCATGAAAGAAGAGTTGGCAAAGTTCGGTGTCGATAAAGTCAGCGGCATTTTTCTTGATATTGGCGTCTCCAGTCCTCAGATCGATGACCCGGAGCGCGGATTCTCTTTCCGCTTTGACGGTCCTCTGGATATGCGCATGGATACCAGTACGGGAGAAACGGCGGCCGAATGGCTGGCCCGCGCCGATGCTGCCGAAATGGCTAAAGTTTTCAAAGAGCTTGGAGAAGAGCGCTTCGCAATGAAGGCCGCAAAGGCCATTGAGAAAGCTCGTGCCAAAGAACCGATTCTTCGTACCAAGCAACTTGCTGATTTGATCGCGGCAACACTGCCTCGCAATAAAAAAGACAGTGCCCAGCATCCGGCGACGCGTATTTTCCAGGCGATCCGAATCCATGTGAATCAGGAACTCGAGCAGCTGAAACGGGCCCTTGAGTCTGCCGGCTCTCTGCTTATTCCGGGTGGTGTATTAGCAGTTATTTCCTTTCACTCTCTAGAAGACCGCATCGTAAAGAAATTCTTTGAAGCCGCCGCCAATCCGGCAGGCGGTATCGATCCTCGATTGCCGCTGCTTCCCTCGCAGCTGCCGCAGCCGCTCTTTAAACGGGCTGTTCGAATTCTCCCGTCTGAAAAAGAATGTGAGGAAAATCCTCGAGCCCGAAGTTCGGTACTCCGCGGAGCTTCCAGGACGGAAGCCTCTTGGCCTCAGCAAGGAGTTCGGATATGACCGAGTTCCGCTTCCTCGTCGGGGCGATTGTGATTTTGGAGCTGGTTCTTTTTGCTTGCGGATTAAAAGTCGTCGAGAACCGCCATAACGCCCGAAAGTTATTTATCGAACTTGAGCACGAGCAGCAGGTCCAACATTCACTGATGGACGAAAAAGCTCGTCTCAAGCTTGAAATTTCCAACCTTGAACAAATCCGTCAAGTGGAAGTTCGAGCCAAAGAAGAAGGTCTCGCACCCGCCGAAAACGACCGGGTGATCATTTTGGATAAAAACGCCGCGTCTTCCGGAGCCCAAAAATGAGAGTCAGGCAATGGTTTAGGGACGCGTGGGACAACATCTTTATGCCCACGGAAGAAAAACGCGGTGACGACGACAGCGTTAAGGACCTCTTACGCCTCAAAATTAAGCCGGGAAGGAGCAAGTTTGTCTACTTTATGCTGCTTCTGGCTTTCATCACGCTTGGGGTGCGGGTGGGCTGGCTTCAGCTCGGCTTTAATACAGAGTTTCTGCAGAAGCAGGGCGCCATGCGTTTCCAGCGAACCATTGAAGTGCCTGCGATGCGAGGACAGATTTATGACCGCAACGGCACGCTTCTTGCCACAAGTGTGACAGCAAAAGCCTTGTGGATTATTCCTCAAGACGTTCAGATTACCTCTTCTCAGCTTAAAGAGATCGCCAAGACACTGGATATTCCGCTTTCCGAACTTAAGAAAAAATTTAACTCTAAGCGAACCTTTGTTTACCTGAAACGTCAGGTCCCGATTGAAACCGCAGAGAAAGTTCTGGATATGAAAATTCCGGGTCTGCATTCCACTCGAGAGTTCCTGCGCAGTTATCCGGACGGAGAAGCAGCGGCTCAGATCGTGGGTTTAACCGGGTTGGACGGGAACGGGATCGAAGGCATTGAACTTGCTGCTGAAAAGCGTCTGGCAGGCAAGTCTGGTTCCCGCCGAGTGATGAAGGACCGTCTCGGGCGCATCGTTGAAGATGCGTGGCTGAAAGAGCCGATGAACGGCGAAAACATTACGCTAACGATTGACTCTCGTCTCCAGAATTTGGCTTATGAAGCGCTGGGGCGTCAAGTGGAAAATCTGAAAGCTAAGGGCGGCTCTATTGTTATTGCCGATCCGAAGACCGGCGATATTCTGGCGCTTGCAAACTATCCGAGTTTCGATCCAAACCACCGCGGCAAGATCTCGCGCACCGGTGTGCGCAATCGAGCGATTGTGGATACGTATGAACCGGGTTCGACAATGAAGCCGTTCTCAGTCGCAGCAGGCTTGGAAGAAAAGAAGGTCACACCGAACACGCTCTTCCAAATCGGGCGCTCCATGTCTTTCGGTCGCCATTCGATCGGTGACTCTCACTACAGCAAGGAACTCACGGTATCCGGCATTATTCAGCAGTCCAGCAACATCGGAACTTCAAAAGTCGCGCTGCTGATGACTCCGCAGGTCATGTGGTCTTACTACGACAAACTTGGCTTCGGTCATTCTCCTCAAATCGGCTTCCCGGGTGCGGTTGCCGGACGTCTTCGTCCTGCGAAGAACTGGCGCCCGATCGAACAGGCAACTATGTCCTATGGTCACGGCGTAACTGTTTCACTGCTTCAGCAGGTTCGTGCATACACGGTGTTTGCTCGTGACGGCGACATGATTGAGCTCTCTATTTATAAAGATCGCGCTTACCGAGAACCGCAGCGCGTATACAGTTCTAAAACAGCCGGACAGATGCGTGAGATGCTGGCCCGCGTTGTGGAAAAGGGCGGTACCGGTGTCCGTGCCCGAGTGGAAGGGTATACCGTGGCAGGAAAGACCGGCACGGCCTACAAAGTCGAGGGGGGCCAGTATGTCAAGAAATATGTGGCAGGTTTTGCCGGCTATGCGCCCGCACACAATCCTCAGGTCGTTGTCGGCGTCATGATTGACGAGCCTATGATCGGTAAGCATTACGGTTCAACGGCGGCAGCCCCGCTGTTTTCGGAAATGGTTTCCAAGACACTGCGTCTGATGGCGGTCAATCCCGATCGGCCCGAAGACTTCATGGCTGTCTCTTATACACATCTCCGAGCCCACGAGACGCTCATGAATCTCG
>USHK01000016.1 GCA_900554375.1 uncultured Sutterella sp. | reverse complement strand
ACAAAAAGATTCTGACTTACACCGACTTTTCAACTATGACGCGAATGGCAGTCGGGCCGGCTTGGAGAAAAGCCGATGAGGCCCAGCGCGAAGAAATCATGCAGTTGTTCCGCACTCTTCTAGTTGCTGTCTATTCCGGTGCGCTGAAGGAAGCGAACAACTACACGGTTGAATTGGCAAAATCCCGTCCAAGCAACGATCCTCGTCTGACGATTGTTCGTACCCGCTTAGTGGCGAGCCAGCGTGATCCGATTCAGCTTGATTATCGTCTAATGAACACCGGCAAAGACTGGAAAATTTTTGACGTTTGTGTCGGCGGCGTTTGGCTTGTGGAGAACTATCGTTCTCAGTTTGCTTCCGTCATTGGCAATTCCGGCATCACGGGGTTGATCTCTCAGCTCAAAGACCGCGTGCAGAAGCTTGAGGCCGATAAAGGGAAATAGGAATGCAATTTCAGGCTCAGCACATCGGTTTTGACAATGCTGTTCTCATCCTGGATCAAGGCTTAAGAGCCATTGATTCAGGCGACTTTGTGATGGATATGCAGGGTGTTCAGAAAACCGACAGCTCCGCGGTTGCTGTGGTGCTGGAATGGATTCGGCATGCTCAAGCAAAAAATGCTGATTTGATTGTGGCCAACGCGCCGGACTCTTTTCAAAAATTGGTGAAGCTCTACAGTCTTTCCGACCTCATTAAGTAGAGCTCGAAAAATAAGCAAGCCCTCCAAAACTCGGAGGGCTTCATTGTAATTTCGGCTAACTAGGGCTGGACTGGGGCAGGAGCCTGAGCGGGTGTCGGAGAAACTGCCGGAGCCTGGTTCTTCAAGCTGTCAATCGCTTGCTGTTGACGAACTTTATTAAGATCGATCTCCGTCTGAACTTTGGAACGTTTTGCTTCCAAATCCAGGCGTTTGCTTTCCAAATCCATCTGCATCATCTGATCCTGATAGTTTTGGAGCTTCTGTTTTTGGGCCGCAGCTTCCGCTTCAGCGGCTTGCTGTTTGGCTTCCTGCGCAGCTTTTGCCTCAGCTTTTACCTTGGCTTGACGGGCTTGCGCTGCCGCCCGCTGACGAGCTGCCTTCTGAGCCGCACGGGCTTTTTCCAAAGCTACAGCCTGTTCTGTTGCTTGGATTTGGCGTTCTGCTTGCTGGACATTGAGAATCTGTTGGTCGGCTGGTGAAACAGGCACTAGCGGCGTGACAGTCTCGGTGATCTGAGCAGATGCAGCAGAACCGATCGCAAAGGCGCAAACAGCGGCGAGAAGTTTAAGTTTCATAATCGTAGAACCTCACCAAAACACGGAAACAAAGGTTATCTCTTGCAGCCGTACGGGTTGTTCGGCTGAATACGAGTGCTTGTCGGGCCGGTGGAAGTCATGATCGCAGGCCCGTACTTGAATTCGCACATTTGACCGACCTGGGCAGAATTGAAGATTCTGCCGTTCATCTTGAAGGTCAGCTGGACGCCGTCAACCAAAGAATTCTGCGGGGAGGCAGCGCTGGACCCGGCTGCGCCCAATGCAGCACCGGCGATGGCGCCGATAGCCGTGCCGCTGTCTCTATGGTGCGTCACCTGGTTGCCGATCACAGCTCCGAGAATACCGCCGAGTGCGGTACCGACCATCTGAGAAACGTTGCGGTCAGATTGATTATTCACGGCAACGCGGGCAGGCTGAATCGCAATAATTTCAACCGTCTGCACCTGCTGGGCCTGGTTGACCTGGTTGCTGCCGTAAACATCGGAACGATACATGTCGCCGTTAGTCTGACATCCGGCAAGAGCGAAAAGAGCAACTGCAGGAACCAGCAATTTTGTTTTGATCATGGCTGACAAACCCCTTTGTCTATAAAAGTAAATTCTGATCCTTCAATGATAATGAACAATCCTCGGGGTAGGATACTTCCTTTGCGCCTAACTGAGCCTTAAGGCTGACAGAACGGTAAAAATTGTAAAGATTAGTGTTGACGTCGGTGGGGAAGAAATCATTCTTCACACCTGTAAAAAGGTCATAAATTGTGCAAGATTTGGGAGATGGGATCATTTCTTCGTTCGCAACGCTTTTATACTAGGCGCAGTACTTCGAAGCGACACTAAATAGATATGCTGTTCTCTCAGATTCTTTCCCAGGTGAAAGTTCATACAGGTAGGCTGTCCCGTTGGTTAACGAACAACTGTTCGGGCAAATGGAGTTACCGAATCAACATGTTTTGTTTTGGTTTGGCTTGGCTGATCTTTCCGATTGAGAACAGGTTCTATCAAAAGATTATTAAAAACAGAACCTATTATTTCCCGCAGATCGATTTTCATAACCTTCGGCCGCTCGATCCCATTCGAGGTTTCATACAGCTCATCTTTCTGACGTTTGTTGCCGGCAGCAAAGAAGATGCTGCCAAACGTATGTCGCATTCGACATATGCCAGCCGCTTTTTCCTGTTCCGCTGGGCTAATCATATTTTTAAGCGGATCAACCGCGGGACGAGAACGATCGCCGAGCGCGTTTCTAAAAAGTTGGCTTCGGAGGGCAAGGAGAAAACCGGAGACCATAAGGCGCAGCATCAGAAACCGTCTCGCTTCAAGAAGATTTTCGTGGGCTTTTTGCTCGCCATCGGTTTTGTGCTTTATGTGCTCTGCATTACTCAGCCGTTCAGTTTGGAAGAGCAGGTAATCTTCCTGCTGATTCTTGGTGTGATTGCGTTAACGCTGTTCCAGGCACAGACCCGTTTTACCCTGCTGATGCTGATTGTGATTTCGGTCATCGTTTCGTCTCGCTATGTATGGTGGCGTTATTCGGAAACACTGAACCCCAACAGCTATACCTCCGTGATCTTTACCTGGTTGCTGATCATCGCCGAAACCTATGCGTTCATCGTGATGCTGCTCGGCTATTTCCAGGTCTGCTGGGTGCTTGACCGCAAGTCTGCGCCGCTGCCCAAAAATAAAGAACAATGGCCCAGCGTCGATATTTTTATTCCGACCTACAACGAACCGCTTGATGTTGTGAAACCGACGGTGTACGCAGCGCTCACTGTGGACTGGCCGAAAGAAAAGCTCAACGTTTATATTCTGGACGACGGCAGCCGTAAGGAATTTAAAGACTTTGCCTGTGAAGTGGGCGCCGGTTATATCGAACGCGAAGAACACAAGCACGCCAAAGCCGGCAATATTAACCATGCTATGGGCATCACTGAGGGCGACTTTATCGCGATCTTTGACTGCGACCACGTCCCGGTAAAAACGTTCCTGCAAAAGACTATGGGCTGGTTCTTAAAGGACGAGAAAATCGCCTTGGTCCAGACCCCGCATCATTTTTACTCTCAGGACCCGTTTGAGAAGAACCTGCATCTCAAAGAGAACGTGCCGAACGAGAACTCGCTCTTCCATGATTTCATTCAGAAGGGCAATGACACATGGAATGCGACGATGTTCTGCGGCTCCTGTGCCATCATGCGCCGTAAAGCCCTGGAAGAAGTCGGAGGTATCGCCGTAGAAACGGTGACCGAGGACGCACATACCTCTTTGAAGCTCAACCGCCGTGGTTGGTCTTCGGCTTTCTTAAGCACGCCGCTTTCTGCCGGTTTGAGTACTGAAACTTTGGCCGCGCACATCGGGCAGCGTATCCGCTGGGCCCGGGGCATGGTGCAGATCTTCCGGTTGGATAATCCGCTTTTCGGGAAGGGCCTGACGATTCCGCAGCGTCTGTGCTTCTTAAACGCGATGATCCACTTCCTTCACGGGCTGCCGCGAATCATCTTCTTAATCGCTCCGCTGCCATTCCTTTTTGCCAATATCTACGTAATTTACGCAAGTGCGATCGCTATTTTCGTGTACCTGATTCCGCATATGGTTCACTCGACGATGACAACGTACATGATTCACCGCGGTTATCGATTCCCGTTCATCAGTGCGCTCTACGAGACGATTTTGTCCTGGTACATCTTCGTGCCGACGCTCGTCGCTCTTATCGCTCCGCATAAAGGCAAATTCAATGTCACGGCTAAAGGCGGCGTGATTGATAAAGAGTATTTGGACTGGGCCGTTGCTCGCCCTTACTTCTATCTGCTGCTTTTGAACCTGGCCGGCTTCTTTATCGGTATTTATCGAATGTTCGGAGCCGGGGCCTACGAAGTTTTGATGCTCCTGATCAACCTCGGCTGGATCGTCTACAACCTGATCATTTTGTTTGCTGCGATGGCGGTGACGGTTGAAAGTGTTCAGAAGCGCAAATTCCCGCGCGTGTCTTTCACGACACCGGTGCATCTTCAGGTCGGAGAAGACTTGATCCCGGCTGTGATGTCCGCCTTCTCTCAGAAGGACTGTGTCGTAGACCTGAAAAACGTTTCGGATCTCAGTAAGATCTCGCTCGAAGAGCCTGTGAAGCTGATTTTCGGTTCTAAGAAAAAGCCGTCGACAACGTTCGACTGCGCGGTGACGGCCGCGTTTGAAAACGGCGTTGTCGAGCTTCTGGTCTCTCAGCCGACACGTATCAAAGAAATGGAATACGTCGAATGTACATTCGGCACACCCGACATTTGGATCCAGAGACAGGCCAAAGTTAAAGGGTACGGTATGTTTGACGGCTTCTTTGCGCTCCTGCACATGGCGCGCATGGGCGCCGAGGCATTTGCGCATTTTTCGAATCCTCAAGCCGGCTGGTTCTTGAAGGCTTCCGTTTGGACCTTCAAATGGGTGCTGAGTTTTATTCCTCGAGTCCCGTCGCTTAGGAGAGAAAATAAGAATTCTCCCTTTGAAGACCATCATCCGCTCTACTTGCCTAAAACAATTTCAACGATTCATAGTGCCTAATAACGAACTAAAATCTTACGAAGTTAGAAATATTACTGATTAACAAATAATTCGGAAGATCACAGTCAGATATGTTTAAGAACAAAAGATTCTCTCTTCTTCTCTCCGGTACAGTGCTTTGTGCGCTGAGTGCAGCTTTTTCGAGCGTTGCATCTGCTGCTCCCGATCCCGTGACCTTCATTAGGGATGCTCAGCCTACCTTCCGGACGGACGAAATCCCGGTTATCCGCAAAGACACCCCGCTGTTTAACTACTCCACGGAAGGAGCGATTGAACAGATCAAGATGACCGGCATCTATAACGAAAGATCTTTCCGCTTTTATTCAGCAAAAAACGATCTCATTTCTAAGGCTTCGGTTACGCTTCGGTATACACCGTCCCCGGCGTTGATACCTCAGCAGAGCCAGCTAAACGTGTACTTAAACGGTCAGCTGCAGAAAAGCCTTCCAATTACTAAGGATCAGCTGGGTAACCAGGTTTCTGCAACGGTTGACCTCAATGCAAAGCAATTTGACAGCTCCAACCGTTTGACGTTGGAATTTGTCGGTCAGTACACCCAGATTTGCGGTTCCCCTGCGAATCCCGCCTTATGGCTGACAGTCGATTCTTCGAGCTACCTGTCGCTGAACACACAGAAGCTGCGTTTGGCTAATGACCTTTCGATTCTTCCGGCACCCTTTGTCAATACCATTAGTCCTGCCGCAACGACGCTGCCGATGGTTTTTGCCTCTGCTCCTGACAGTCGATTCAAAGAAGCAGCCGCAGTGCTTGCCTCTTGGGGCGGCGTACGTTCCGAATGGCGCGGCATCGAGTTCCCGGTCTATTACAACGAGCAGCCCGCCGAGCAAAATTACGTCGCCTTTGTTACTAACGACAATCGTCCGGATTTCTTGAAATTTCTCCCGCAGGTCGAAGCACCGACGATTTCAATCGTTAATGCACCCAATAGTCTTTATGCCAAGGTTCTGGTGATCGCAGGACGCAACGCCGATGATTTGCTGACAGCGGCACGTTATTTAGCGACATCGGACGCCGGCATTGCCGGCGGCATGGTAACCGTCGAAAACTTTAAGGGAGAGCCGGACCGCAAAGCCTACGATGCACCGGCCTGGGTAAGCACCGATCAAAAGATTCCGTTTGAAAAACTTTCCAAGTATCGCGGCCAGCTCACGAGTACCGGTCTTCATCCGGCTCCGATCAAACTTGACGTGCGTCTGCCGCCTGACCTGTTCATGGTTAACCGCAGCAATGTGAATCTGGATCTGCGTTACCGCTACACTCGGCCGATGGGCGGCGAACCGGCACAGATGCGTTTCCTGCTTAACGATCAGCTGGTTGAGTCCTACGACCTAAGCCCAACAAAGACGAGCAACTCTTTTATGTCGCAGTTCTCGTTCCTTAACGGCCTGGCTAATTTATGGAATAACACGTCGATTCCGAGCCGACTGTTGTCTGCCGAGAACCAACTGACATTTGACTTCCAATACGGGTTGGCCGTGGACGGCGGAACTCAGGCTAACTGCAAATCCGTGACTCTGATTCCGAATCAGGTTGAAATTGATCCGAATTCCACGATCGACTTCTCCGGTTTCTATCACTTTGCCCGCCTACCGGATTTGAAGCTCTTTACTGTGAGCGGCTATCCGTTTACAAAGTACGCGGATTTGTCTCAGACGCTGGTGCTCATGAAAAAAGATGCGCCGGCCAATGTTATGACGACGATGCTCAATACGATGGGTCGCTTCGGTGCCCAGACAGGCTATCCCGTTACGAAAGTTAAATTTGACTCCGCAATTCAGAATGACAACGCACAGCATCGCGATATTCTGATCTTTGCGGAGAATAGTGCTGATATCGGTAACCTTGATAAGCTTGAGCCCGAGGTTATTTTAGAAAAAGTTAAAGGCAACTTGAAGACGAACTTCGGTGCGAAGACCAAGGATGAAGCGCCCCAGTCGACTGTGACAGAAGATACCGGTATTGCCACGATTGCCCAGTATGAATCTCCTTACGGCAGCGGCCGCTCCGTAGTCGCGTTGCTTGGGGACGGACAAGACGGAAGCTATCTTCTGAACAAACGCCTGATGAATCCCGGTGACTTGAAGATGGTCGGGGGAGGTGTTGCCATTTTTAAACCGAATGCTCAGCCTGCCAGCTACATGGTCGGTCCTGACTACTATACGGGGTCCCTGCCGTGGCATCAGAGGGTTTGGTATTCGCTGCTTGATCAGCCGCTGCTTCTCGTGCTCTTTACGCTTGTGTGCGCGTTGCTCTTTGCCGGCGGTATCTACTACCTAATGCATTCTTTGATTCGTTTCCGCAACCGCCGTAACTAAGAGGGACTGACGACATGAAAAAGAAATTTCTCCTTGCCTGCCTGATCTCTGCTGTTTTTGCGACTCCTGTGTGTGCGTGGGAACTTTGGGATCAATTCAAAGCGTCGAACCTTACGGCTGAGGGCCGCGTGGTCGACTACAGCGAGGCTAAGCTCATCACGACCTCGGAAGGACAGTCCTATGGAATGTTCTTCGCGTTGGTTGCAAATGACAAGAAGGCTTTTGATGAAATGTTCGCCTGGACGGAAAAGAATCTCGGCGAAAATCAGCCGGCTTGGCTTTGGGGCATTCCGGACGGCAAGCCCAATGGTACAGGCAAGATACTGGATACTAATAACGCGACCGACTCGGATATGTGGATTGCCTACTGTCTCATCGAGGCTGCGCGTATTTGGAACGATCCTTCTTATTTACCAAAGGCTGACGGATATCTTGCCAAGCTTAAGGAGCTTGTTCGAGATGTGCCGACCGTCGGAAAAGTCCTACTGCCGGGGCGTGTCGGTTTTGAAGAGAAGGGCGTCATTACGATTAACCCGAGCTACTATCCGCCGCACATCCTGCGTCGCTTCGCCGACTACGACTCCTACTGGCTTCAGGTACTGGAGGGTTCGATTAACGCGATGGTGAGGTGTTCTCCGACCGGTGTTGCGCCTGACTGGGCTAAGTTTGATGCTCAAGGGCGTCTCGTCGACCCTCAAAAGATGGAAGGCAGTTATAACGCGATCAGAACCTATTTGTGGTCCGGCATTCTGTCGCCTAAAGATCAGAACTATGAAGTCCTAATGCGACAGTACGAGCCGATGATTAACTTGGTCAAGACTACTAACATTCCGCCGGAAAAAGTCAATATCGGGGATATGAGCGTCAACAATCGTCAGGTTAACGCTTTCGGTGCTTGCTTCCTGCCTTACGTAGCTGCCGACAAAGCCGGTGCTGTGATCCGCACGGTTTTGTCTACGACGGAAATGAAGGGCGATAATTACTACCGCAACGTGCTGACCGTTTTCGGACTGGGCTTTGATAACCGCGCCTACGCATTCGACGAGAAGGGGCGTCTGATCCTGCCGACGGACAACATGGCCGTTAAAACAATGACCCCTAAAAATTAATAAATTCAAGTTCTGAGCATGGCTGAGACTGAAAAAAACAAGCAGACAAAAGTGAAATGGACCGGCCTCGGTCTGTGGAATGTATTTTTTATCGGAGAATTTTTACTCGGAGGGTTCGGTTATCTCTCGCTGAATCTGCTGCAGAATGTTCTGCTCCTCGTTTTTGTTCTCTTTCCGATCGGAAACCGTTATCTGCGCTGGCTGCGCACATTGATTGCAGTGGTTTGTGCAGCCGCACTGCTTTATTCCGAAAGCTGGTTGCCGGGATTAGACAGCATTCGAGGAAATTTCCACAATCTTGCGGCGATGGAAAGCGGCTATCTCTTTGAGTCGGCTCTGAACTTTTTGAACTTTGAGATGATCGGCGCCGGCATTGCGCTCATCATCATTTATTACGCGATACGGGACTACGTTCGCGTAACGACGTTTACGGTCGGCTACCTGGTGGTTCTTCTATGCGCTCCGATTTGGCAGCCGTTTATTGCCAACCTCAGAGCGCCGGCTCCTGCGACAGAGGTGATTGCTTCGGCGGACAACGTAAAGAAAGCGCCCGAAGAGGAGGCAAAGACAGATCTGATTCCGCAGACTGCCGAGCCAACTTCGAAAAATCTTGACGAATGGCTGAAACGGTTCCACGACGCAGAAAAGGACCGCAGGGCCGAATGGCCCGACAAACTGGCAAAAGATTCAACGCCGTTCGACATACTGCTGCTAAATATTTGTTCGCTTTCCAACGATGACCTGAAGGCTGTCGGCCTTGAAAATCATGAGGTCCTCAAGCAATTTAATATTCGTTTTGAAAACTTTAACTCGGCCACCTCTTATTCGGGGCCGGCGGCGCTTCGTCTGCTGAAATCCGTCTGCGGACAGCCTTCTCACGAAGATTTGTACGAAGGCCGCAACCCCGACTGCGAAATCATGAACCGCTTGGCCCGCTTAGGCTACAACCAGCACGTTTTCATGGACCACAGCGGTAAGTACGATAACTTCTATCAAAGTCTGCGTCACTTGGCTGGTCTATCTCCTCAGCTTGCGGATATGAAATATCCCAAACGCTATGACTCTTTTGACGAGGAGCCGATCGGGGACGCTCGCGCAGTCTTTAAAGACTTTGAAAACACGATTTCGGCCGACAAGGGAGGAAGAAGCGCGACGTTCATCAACATGATCGCGCTGCACGACGGCAACCGTTTTGCCAATAAACGCCGTTTGGCTCCGTTTAAACCGAGAGCTCAGGCCATGCTTGATGACTTAGGCAGCCTGATTGCCGACTTGGAAAAGAGCGGCCGCAAGGTCATGCTGGTTGTTGTGCCGGAACACGGTGCTGCGGAAAAGGGCGATAAAGTTCAGGTGGCTCACCTGCGCGATATTCCGAGCCCGGCGATTACACATGTACCTGCTTTGGTGAAATTCATCGGGGTAACGCCTGCCGACAGTCCGGTTACCGTGGATACTAAGACCAGCTATCTCGCTGTGAGTTCCCTGATCGGGCGCGTTCTGGAGGCGAATTACTTCGGAAAGCCCGAGGGTGAAGTTCCCCTTAAGGACCTGGTAAAAGATCTTCCTCAGACGCATTCCGTTTCCGAAAACGCGAATGCCAAAGTCGTGAACTATCAAGGCAAGGACTACGTCAAGATGGACAACAAGGACTGGCGGGAATACGCAAAATAGAAATCAAAAAATCTTGTCCGTGATCTTCGTTAAACTCGAGATCACGCTTTAAACTCATTTTGTCCATAAATTAAGAGAGTTAACGCAGAGGTTAACGCTCAAGACGCTGATTCGATTGGAGTTGTTCAGTGCAAAAATTAATTATCACCGGCGGTGTTGCGCTAGAGGGTGAGATCAAGGCCTCAGGAGCTAAAAATGCGGCTCTTCCCCTCTTGGCTTGCGCACTTCTTACTGATGAGCCGATGACTTTTGTGAACGTGCCTGACCTGGCAGACGTTCACACCATGCTTAAGCTTTTAGAGGAACTTGGCTGCAAAGTGACGCAGGAAGGTCATAAAGTGACCATTGATGCCTCACATATCACGTCGACGGAAGCTCCTTATGATTTAGTTAAAACGATGCGTGCCTCCATCCTGGTGCTAGGACCGCTGCTCGCACGTTTTGGAAAAGCCAAAGTGTCGCTGCCGGGCGGATGTTCGATCGGCGCTCGTCCGGTGGATCAGCATATTAAAGGGCTGAAAGCACTCGGAGCCGACATTTCTATTGAACATGGATACGTCACCGCACATGCCGGCAAACTGGTCGGAACCAATATCGTGACGGACATGGTTACTGTGACGGGAACCGAAAATCTTTTAATGGCGGCTGTCTTGGCTGAGGGTACCACGATGCTCGCAAATGCCGCCCGCGAGCCGGAAGTCGCTGACTTAGCGCACTGCTTAGTCAAGATGGGTGCCAAGATCAAGGGCATCGGTTCTCCGCAGATGGAAATCGAAGGCGTGAAAAAGCTTCACGGAACCACCTACCGTGTGATCTCCGACCGTATCGAAGTCGGGAGTTTCCTGGCGGCGGCTGTGATGACAAAAGGTAACATCCGAGTCACAGACTGCGATCCGCACACTCTGACGGCAGTGCTCGAGAAGCTCGAGGAAGCAGGTGCCAAAGTGACGACGGGCGAGGATTGGATTGAAGTTGACGGCAGGGGAGAGCACCGAGCGGTGGATATTCGTACGGCTCCCTATCCGGGATTTCCGACGGATATGCAGGCGCAGTTTATGGCACTCAATACGACCGCTAAGGGCGCTTCACACGTTGCCGAGACAATCTTTGAAAATCGCTTTATGCACGTTCCCGAACTCCAGCGGTTAGGTGCCGATATCACGATTGATGGAAACAACGCTGTCGTACGCGGTGTCGAACGTCTTTCAGGCGCTCCGCTGATGGCGACGGACCTGCGCGCCAGTGCTGCGTTGGTGATTGCCGCGTTGGCTGCCGAAGGCGAGTCCACGGTGGATCGTATTTATCACTTGGATCGCGGCTACGAAAAAATGGAACAGAAACTTTCGTTCCTCGGTGCCAAGATTAAGAGAGTAAAAGCATGATTACTTTGGCATTATCAAAGGGAAGAATTTTTACCGAAACTCTTCCGTTTTTAGCTGCAGCTGGAATATTTCCGTTAGAAGATCCGGAGACTTCCCGAAAGCTCATCATCGGGACGAATAATCCGGATCTGAGAATTGTGGTCGTCCGTGCCAGCGATGTCCCGACTTATGTTCAGTACCTGTCTCTTATACACATCTCCGAGCCCACGAGACGCTCATGAATCTC
>USHK01000015.1 GCA_900554375.1 uncultured Sutterella sp. | reverse complement strand
AGTCCGGAGGAAGTGCGAATTCTACATGATTAAAAGAAATTTGACAATTGGCCTGCGACACCAATCAATAAACAGACCCAGCCGGCATTCATCACATAGCCGATCCATGGGCGTTCAACGCGCTCTTTTCTTCTCAGCTTTTCGATGGCCTCTTCACGTTTTGCGGGGTCCGAAATATATGCCAATATCGCCAATTCTGTGCTTCGAAAGCACATGCCGATAAATACCAGTGACAGGCCCAAGTCCCCTATGGCCTCGGCAATAAAGCCTCCCGAAAAGCCGGCTGCTGCCTTTCCCATCATTCCCGCGGAGAACAAATATAAGGCTGTACGCCAAAATACAGCGATCTTAGATTGGGAAATCGGAGTTTTTGTCGGTTGTTGTATGCCTGACATTTAGATTATTTCTCTTTTTTTATTTCTTCTACTTCAATGACCTCAGCGTCGACTGCTTGAGTCTTATTCCATTTTTTGGGAACGATCGAAGCCCTTGCAGACGCATCGTAATAGTCGCCGGGGTTGTCCTCGGTATAAGTCCTTCCACCTTGAAAAAAGCCGAAGAGCTTGCTGCTAGCCCAAATGAGACAGGAAAGCGCAAACACACCGATAAGTACCGCCCCTACTACCGGAAGAATAAACATAGCTCCCAAAAATATAAGAGCAATGATCAGACCGGCCCAAATGAGCTTGGAAATAGGATAACGCACGAACTCTCCCCTTCGTTTTAACTTAGCTTCAACCTCTAAAAGGTTTTATGAACGTCTCGGTTCCCGTTCTAATATATTACTAATTAGATTTGTCACAAAGCAAAACCAATCAAAACTGAAAGACGATGTAAAAATTTGTGGAACACTTTTCACTTCGTTTCTCTCCGTTTTGTTCATAAATCCCGTTGGAGAACCCATCTCGATTAACGAAAACCCTTTAATGACAAGTTGTTTGTCAGCGTTGCCGTCGTTATCGTCAAAAGCAGCCGCTATATTTGGAGGTATACTCCACAGACTATGTATCGTGGCCGAACTATTCGGTTTTACAGAGGATTTCAATGACAGATAATAAATTAATGGTTCTTCCTGATGTCCAGTCTTCGGCAGACAGAAGAAATATTCCCATTCGTCGCGTCGGCGTCAAAGGGATCCGAACCCCTGTTCTGGTTAAGAGTCTGACCGGTGCGCAGCACACCGTGGCCGACGTTGAAATGTATGTTTCCCTCCCGGCAGATAAAAAAGGGACACATATGTCCCGGTTCTGGACGCTCCTCGGGGGCATCGATAAACCTTTCGCTCCCCAGATGATGGTTGAAGTGATGCAGGAAATGCTCGCCTCCCTCAAGTCTGACGGCGGATACATCCGTTTGGCATTTCCTTTCTTTATGGAAAAGTCCGCTCCCGTCTCTCACTTGCAGAGCACGATGGATTACGACGTCGTCCTGACAGCGGAATGTGTCGACGGGAAAATCACCGTGACTCAGGAGGTCACCGCTCCGGTCACAAGTCTTTGTCCCTGCAGTAAAGAAATCAGCAAATACGGCGCACACAACCAGCGCTCTCATGTTTCCATCACGGCGGAACTCGAAACAAACTTCCCGATTGAGAAGCAGATTGAAATGATTGAAAGCTGCGCTTCATGCCAAGTTTGGGGCTTGCTTAAGCGTTCCGACGAGAAATACGTCACGGAGCACGCTTACGAGAATCCGAAATTTGTTGAGGACCTGGTTCGCGATGTCGCCATCAGATGTCAGGACGAGCCGGCTATCCTCGCCTTCACGGTTGAAGCAGAAAACTTTGAATCAATCCATAATCATTCTGCCTTCGCCTCTTTGCATTTCGATAAGAGACAAAAAGCGGAATAACTCGGCCCCGAATACAAGATAGGTCCTTTATGCTTGCCTCACAGAAAACCAAAATCACCGAGCTATTCAAGAATGCGCTTGCGGCCGTCGGTGCCCCGGAAAATGCAAAAATTGTTCTTGAACGCCCGAAACAGCAGAACCACGGAGACGTGGCATGCACGGTAGCGCTCCAGTGCGCAAAAGCCATGAAGCAGCCTCCGCGAGTCATTGCGGAAAAAATAGTCGAACAGCTCCGTAAAGACACCGCGGGCACCGAGATGTTTTCTGACATTGAGATAGCCGGCCCCGGCTTTATCAATCTCAAACTCGCGCCTTCTCTTAAACAAAGCGTCGTGCGAGAAATCTTAAAAGAAGGTCCTGCATACGGCTGCTCGGATGCGCACACTGGGGAATCCATTCTTTTGGAATATGTCTCCGCCAACCCCACCGGTCCGCTGCATCTAGGCCATGCTCGACAGGGCGCCCTCGGCGATGTTCTCTCCCGCTTGCTCAAAAGCCAGGGCTGGTCGGTTACCCGCGAGTTCTATTACAACGATGCCGGCAACCAGATACATAATCTGGCCGTCAGCGTGCAGGCTCGTTGCTATGAACTTCAAAACAAACCGTTTGAGTTTCCAGAAGACGGTTACAAAGGCACTTATATCCTCGATATCGCACAAGACTTCCTATCTAAGAAATCAATCCATACTTTTGACGGCAAAGTCGTTGAAAGCCACGGCAACCCGGACGATCTAGAAAACATCCGTGCATACGCCGTAGCCTACCTCAGAGAAGAGCAGCACAAGGATTTAACCGCTCTCGGTGTTGCTTTCGACAACTACTTCCTGGAGAGCTCCTTATACTCTGACGGCAGAGTTGCAAAGGCTGTTCAAGCGATTAAGAACGCCGGAGAGACTTACGAAAAAGACGGCGCCTTATGGTTTAAGAGCACGGATTACGGCGATGACAAGGACCGGGTTATGCGTAAAGCCGACGGTTCCTACACCTATTTCGTACCGGACGTTGCCTATCACTTAGCCAAATTTGAACGCGGCTTCAACCGTGCCCTCAACATTCAGGGTTCAGACCATCATGGGACCGTTGCCCGCGTTCGTGCGGGCATTCAGGCTGCTTCGGGAGAATTCGGTTTCAACATTCCGAAAACTTTCCCTGAATACATGCTGCATAAGATGCTTCAGGTGGTTAAAGACGGCCAACCGGTTAAAATGAGCAAACGCAGCGGCACGTACGTTACGCTCTCTGACTTGGTCAACTGGGTCGGAAAAGACGCAGCTCGCTTGTTCATGGTCAATCGAAGAGCCGATGCGGAATTTGTTTTCGACGTGGATTTAGCACTCAGCCAGTCTGACGAAAATCCTGTTTATTATCTGCAGTATGCCCACGCAAGAATTTGCTCGGTTTTTGCTCAGGCTGAAGAAAAGGGCATTTGCGTACCGTCTGTAGAACAAATGACCTCGGAAGACCTCTCGTCACTCACTGCGCCGACAGAACTGCGTCTAATGAATAAACTTTCTGATTTCCCTGCAGCACTAGCCAATGGTGCGGATGACCTTTCTCCGCTAGCATTGGTCACGTATCTCAAGGAGCTCGCAGCAGATTTCCACTCTTTCTACAACGCCGAAAGGGTGCTTGTCGACGACGAAAAACTACGTAATGCACGTTTGGCCCTCTTGTTTGCGACTCGACAAGTGCTCCGCAACGGCCTTGAAATTTTGGGAATCTCTGCGCCTGAAAGACTGTCTCGTGCAGATCAGCCGACTGACTCAACTAATTAAGGGTTAAGCGCCATGGCAAGAAATTCCGGCGGCGGATTTGGTACTTGGTTTTACGGATTCCTCGTAGGAGGCGTCATCGGCGTAGGCTGCTGCGCAGCTGCTGCGCTCTATATCACCAAGGCTCCGATTCCGTTTGTAAACAAAGTCAATCAAGCCAGCGAAAAGATCAATCCAATCGCCGGCGGTACGATTCCCGATCCGAACAAGCCGCTTTCTGCCAGCGGCGGGGCTCCTGTTAATGCACCCAAGAGTCGTGTTGTAACAGTAGAACCGCCGACAAGCGAGCAAGCCGCAGAAGAAACCAAACTGCAGATCGAGCAGGGTTCTCGTTTTGTGGTTCAAGCCGGCGCTTTCAGCACCCAAGTAGATGCTGAGGCCCGACGAGCAGAGCTTGGTTTCTTAGGTTTTGAGGCCCGCGTTATCCCTAGAACCGACGGTTCGAAGACACTTTACCGAGTCCGTCTTGGGCCGTATGGAACGGCCCAAGAAGCCAACGAAGTTAAATCTAAGCTTCAAGCCAACTCCATCACGGCCACTGTCGGTCGTATTAAGTAATTTTTATTCTCCGGCCGAAGGGATTCTTCCCTCCGGTCCTTCCGTTTTAGTAGGTTAAAACATATGCTTCGAAGAATTTTATTGTCAGCCTGTCTTTTACTTCCGGTCACCGGCTTTGCTTCGGCTGAAAATCCGACAGCCGGTCAGGACTACACCGTTTTAAAAACGCCGGTGCAGACTCAGGATCCAAAAAAGATCGAAGTCTTAACTTTCTTCGCGTACACTTGCCCCCATTGCTACACCTATGAAAAAGATGTTCTTCCTTGGAGCGAAAAACTACCGGACGATGTAGTTTTTCGCCAAATTCCTGTCGCTTGGACACCGAAAAGTTTCCATTTCACCAAGACGTACTATGCCTTAGAAGCTATGCACAAATTGCATCCTTATCATGAGATGCTCTTTAACGCTGTTATTAAGGAAAGGAAAGAGTTCCCGGATCTCAACAGTATCGCTGACTTCTTCGCTCAGAACGGCTTGAACAAAGAAGAGTTCCTCAAAAACGCCAATTCTTTCTCCACTAAGGTCAAGAACGATCGAGCTTTCAAGACTTGGCAGGCCTACGAAATTGACGGTACACCTGCTAATGCAGTAAACGGAAAATACATTACGGCTCCGCATATGGTCGGTACACGCGAAGGCGCGATTCAAGTAATGAATTATCTGATCGAAAAAGAACGAGCTGTTAAGAAGTAATCGGCATCGATCCAAAGGAGGTTCGCCTCCTTTTTCTTATTCTGCATCTTCCCTAAGCAGTGGAACTTGACGACGATAAGCTGTGTATGATTAACCTATTCGCCGAGCACTGAATGTTCGGCCTACGGAGCAATAAATGAACATTTTCCTGACTGGAGCTTCAAGCGGAATCGGGCAGGCCTTGGCGAAAGAGTTTGCTGCAAATGGCGCAACGCTTGGTTTGGTGGCTAGACGCGAAGACAAACTCAAAGAACTAATCGCAGAACTTCCTAATCCTGAGCTGCACACGGCCATCGTTTGTGACGTAACCAATCGGGATCATTTAATCGAAGAAGCTCGGAAATTCGACGCTTGCTGCGGCGGAGTCGACATCGCAATTGCCTGCGCTGGTATTTCCGTCGGCGTAAAAACGCAGTATAGAGAAGACCTAGACGTCTTCAACAAAGTTTTCGATACCAATGTTTTTGCCATGGCATCCACCTTCCATGCCTTCATTGATCCGATGATTAAACGCAAACGCGGAACTTTGGTCGGCATTGCAAGTGTTGCGGGTATTCGCGGACTCCCGGGGAGCGAAGCTTATTGTGCCAGTAAATCTGCTGCGATTACTTACTGCGAAAGCTTGCGCGTAGAGATGCAGAAGTATGGCGTCAAAGTCGTAACGATCTCTCCGGGTTTCGTTAAAACGCCTCTAACTGCCCATAATCCTTACAAAATGCCTTTCATTATGGAACCTGAAGCTTTCGCTAAAGAAGCTGTGAAAGTCATTATGGAGGGCAAAAAATACGCTACGATTCCCTGGGAAATGGGCGTCCTCTCAAAAATTCTTCGCCTTATTCCCAACTGGCTCTTCGATAAAATTTTGGCCTCCCGTAAGCAAAAACCACGCTCCGGAGCCAACCAGACAGTAAAATCGACAAATCATCAGACGGTCCCTGAAAAACAGCCTGAGTCGCCATCAATCGCTGATAAAAAAGGCGAGGCAAAGTAACATTTCTGATTAAGCAAACCTGTTGAGAACTCTAAGCCGAAATCTAATGTTTCGGCTTTTTCTTTATCGGGATCCGGACTCGGATAGATAAATAGGGCCGGTGAAACTCAAGAAACGACGGCTTTTATCAGTTAAAAAGAGCCCGTTGTTCAAGGAAAATTCCACGCCCAGAGCTTCTTTCAAAAGCAGATGACGATAGACCGCACGTAGCCGGCTTTGCGAAATCTCCGTCCCGATCTTCCAGGTGCTGAGTTCTTGAAAATTATGCTGCCGATTAAACGGAGTTTCGATGCCGTGCAAGATTTCTATCACTTGAGCTGCAGTTAAATAGAGTTTCGATTTCTCGTACGACCTCCATACCGTAGAAAGAAACTTTTTTACGGCTGTCGAGGCATCCCAGCCTCTCTCAAGGGCAACACAGTTGTCGCATTGACCGCATACCTCTTTAGTTTCTTCCCCGAAATAAGCCAGGAGGAGGTTTCGGCGGCATTCCGTGCTTTCGGCGTAGCCTTGCATCACGTCCTGTTTAACCTCGGAGATATTTTTATACCAATCCTCAGCATCACTTTCTGCGATGCGTTTTTTCTGGAAGAATGCGTCGGCGCCGCTAAAACAAAGCCATGCTTCCGCCCTTTGGCCGTCTCGCCCGGCTCTTCCGATTTCCTGGACATAATTTTCAATGCTTTTAGGCAGCGAAGTATGGGCAACAAAACGGACATCCGCTTTATCAATCCCCATTCCGAAAGCTATCGTCGCCACAATCACGGCGTCCTTTTCATTCAAAAATCTCGTCTGACTGAGCTCTCTTTGTTCCCGGCTCATACCGGCATGGTAACAAAGACAATTAATTCCTTCCGCACCTAGATAAGCGCATATAGCTTCCGCTTTTGACCGAGAACTTGTGTAAACAATTCCGCTTTCTCCGCCGTGCTTTTCCTTTATGAAAGCCAAAAGCTGCTCATTGCCTCGTCTTCGGCGGACGACCGTAATGCGGAGATTTTTCCTCTCTAAGCTAGCGGCATGCACATAAGGTTCCACCAAAAGTTTTTCGCAGATATCCCGCGAACTAAGGGCGTCAGCAGTCGCCGTAAGGGCAATCCGCGGAACCTTAGGGAAACGTTCTTTTAAGACACTCAGGAGACGATACTCAGGCCGGAAATCATGTCCCCAGCTCGAAACGCAATGCGCTTCATCGTAAGCGAACAAAGAAACGCGGCTGTCTTCTAGAAGACGGCAAAAAGAGGGATTGGAAAGGCGCTCCGGGGAGACATAGAGAATCTTAATTTTCCCGTTCCGTACTAACTCGATCGTGGATGAAATTTCATCCCATTCCATGTTTGAGCTTAAAAAAGCGGCCGCTACTTTTTTCTTTTTTAAAGCGTCCACCTGATCCTTCATAAGGGAGATAAGAGGCTCAAAGATCACGGCTACGCCGTCTTTAACTAATGCCGGAAGCTGAAAGCACAAACTCTTTCCCGCACCCGTAGGCAAAAGAGCCAAAACATCTCTTCCTTCCAGAAGCGCCTTAATAATCGCCTCCTGGCCTTCGCGGTAATCTTCATGGCCGAAAACCGACCTGAGAGTCTCCCGGCATTTCTGAGTAACGTTTGTTTCCTTCCGCATGGCGCGAGGTTATCACATCCGAGTTGATGCTGAGCAAACTAAAAACGCTTCGACAACTAGCCAAAACGGGTATTACTGGTTGTTACTTAATGGTTTTCCCTAAAATTTGTTTTATGATGCACTTATGTGACACAGGATGTTTCTCTTTATTGAGTTTTCAGATGACTACAGAACTTAGCGCACTTGCAAGATTGTTGGTATATCCGAGGCACCAAACATTGAACGAGCTGAACAAAATCGACCATATTTTGCAAAACTCGCGCCATTTAGATCTGCATACAAAAGAGAATCTGAAAACCTTCACTGTTGCCTTGTCCTCCGCCCCGATGTCTGCTCTGCAGAAGGTTTATCTTGCTTCCTTTGAGGAAGATTACAAGACGCTTGATCTCACACAACAGGATCAGGATGCCGCAAAGGCACTGAAGCTTTTGGAAAGCCTTTATCATCAGCACGGGCAGGACTTCTCTCAGCAGGACGTCCCTCATTTTCTGCCGGCAATTTTAGAGTTTCTCTCTACCCTTTCTTATGGTGAGGCTTTATCCTGGATTAAGCAGGCAGAGCCGGCTCTACAAGCTATCGATCGCAAATTACTGGATGTGTCCAGTCCGTGGCTTGCGGTAACAGACTCCCTTCTCTCCTTGTCTAAGAGGGTCGCCGCTTAATTTCTAACATTAAAAAACCTTCCGACTAATATGCTCTGTCGGAAGGTTTTTGTTTATGACTTTAATAAAGTACTAAGCTTGACTTTGAGATTTGCGGCGATGATGCTCAGAGGCAGCTGCTGTAAAGACGACGTCAGTGGAAGAGTTCAGAGCGGTCTCAGCAGAATCCTGCAGAACACCGATCACAAAGCCCACTGCTACAACCTGCATTGCAACATTCTGGTCAATCCCAAAAAGTCCGCAGGCCAGCGGAATCAGAAGGAGAGAGCCGCCGGGAACGCCGGATGCACCGCAGGCACAAACCGCAGCAACGACAGACAGGAGCAGCGCTGTAAGAACGTCAACTTGTACGCCGAGAGTGTAGGCTGCAGAAAGGGTCAAAACCGTAATCGTCACAGCAGCGCCGCCCATATTGATGGTTGCGCCGATCGGAATAGACAGCGAATAGAGTTTTTCGTCGAGCCCAAGCTTGCGGCAGAGGTTCATGTTGACAGGAATGTTGGCCGCGGAGGAGCGCGTAAAGAAGGCCGTTACACCGCTTTCTCTCAAACAAGCCCAAACAAGAGGATAGGGGTTCTTATGGGTGTAGAGGAAAACCAAAATCGGATTGACGATTAAAGCAATAAAAATCATGCAGCCGATCAGTACTGCAAGCAGCCGAACGTAGCTCATCATTCCGGCTATACCTGTTGTCGCAACCACTTCTGCGACTAAGCCGAAGACGCCGATAGGTGCAAGACGAATGACAAAGCGAACCACGTACTCGACACTGGCGGTCAGGTCCGTGACAATGCGTTTAGTCTCATCAGAGGCATAGCGAAGTGCTACACCCAAGCTGATAGACCACGCCAAAATGCCGATGTAATTAGCATTAGCAATCGCTTTAACAGGGTTATCAACAATGTTGAAAATCAGATTCTTCACCACTTCGCCGATGCCGCCGGGTGCAGACAATGCGTCCTTGGTATCGATCAGGGCTATCTGAGTCGGAAACAGGAAACTTGCAAAAACCGCAACCAAGGCGGCTAAGAATGTGCCGACTAGGTAAAGGACGATAACGTCCTTCATAGCAGTGTTCGTGGTGCCTTCCTGGTTCGCAATGGAAGCTGCAACCAACACAAAAACTAAGACAGGAGCCACAGCCTTTAGCGCGCTGACGAAGAAGGAACCTAAAACACCGCAGCCTTGAGCAAATCCCGGGAAAGCTAGCGCAACCAGAATGCCCAGAACCAAACCGGCGATGATCTGCTTAACAAGCGATCCTTGCTTGATAAGAGTGATTAAAAAAGGAATTGTTCTTTTCATGAGATTTGTAAAAAGTAATTTCCGATATTGCGTCAGTTTACCGATTTTTTTCACCTATCCGAAAAACGTGGTAATTTTTTCCCATTTTTAATAAGACACCACACTTCCTTATGAAAAACATTGCGGCAGGAGTCCCTTTTATCCTGGTTTGCGTCCTTTTAGACATTCTTGGCATCGGGTTAATCATTCCGGTTTTGCCGCAATTGGTGGGTGATTTAGCAGGATCTCAGTCCGCACAGGCATGGTGGCTTGGAGCAATGCTGGTGGCGTATGGCCTCATGCAATTTTGCTTTGCGCCGACGCTCGGGGCTCTTTCCGACCGCTACGGGAGAAGGCCGATACTGCTACTCGGAATTTCCGGCTTAGGCATCATGTTCTTGGTGCCGGCCCTTTCTCAGTCCCTGCCCGTTATCCTTTTCTCTCGAATCTTGGGCGGCATGTTCGCAGGCAATATCGCCGTTGCACAAGCTTACATTTCGGATGTGACGGATAAAGCACATCGTGCTGCAGCCTTCGGCAAACTAGGCGCCTGTTTTGGAATAGGCTTTATTCTCGGACCAGCCCTAGGCGGCGTCCTTGGAGAAAGCGACGTTCGTCTGCCGTTTTTCATTGCTGGTGTCTTGTCCCTGCTCAATTTCCTCTATGGTTTTTTCGTACTTCCGGAGTCTTTGGAAACAAGAGAGCGTCGGGCCATTGATTTCAAAACTTTAAATCCGCTCTCTTCCCTTGCCCGATTGGCCAAGTTTAAGTACATCGGCAGCTTGATTGCGGTCATCGCATTAACCGGCTTTGCCCAGTCTATGCTTCACTCGACCTGGACACTTTTTACCAATTTTCGCTTTGGTTGGACCCCGTTCAATATCGGCTTATCGCTTGTCATCATGGGGCTGGTAACCGCTGTGGTCCAAGGTCTCCTCCTTAAAAAACTTTTGAAGGTGTTCGGAGAATACAGGCTGATTCTTTACGGCCTGGGCTCCGGTGGTGTCGCTTATCTATGCTTCGGTTTGGTGACATACGGTCCCCTAACTTATGTGGTAATGCTCTGCAACTTCCTTTCCGTTGCTGTGCCTCCGACGCTTAACTCTATCGTTTCGCATTCTGTTCCCGCACGAGAACAAGGCGAAGCCATGGGAACGATTGCTTCGGTTAATAGTCTGATGGGAGTTGTCGCGCCGCTTCTAGGCACGCCTCTCTTAGTCCATACCGCCGCACAACGCCCAGGATCCTTACTCGGCGGCCTCCCCTACTTTATATGCGCCTTGGTACTGGCTGTAGCGACGGTCATCGCTTTCCGACATTTCAATTCTGTTACAACTCCGGAACCTAATAAGGGTATTCACAGGAAGGAACCCTAGTAGCTTGCATTAAAGTGGACTCATCTCTGTTGGGAGAAAACCGTGATGAAAAGACTTTTGATTGCTTTATCTGGCGCCTGCGCAATGGCATTGGTCGGGTGTGGGTCCATTAACACAGCTTTAAACACGAACAAACAGCCCTCCTTGGAAAAACTGACGCCTCCCTCCGGACAGCCTTTCCTAACCTTGAAAGGCAGCGGCGTTCAGGTTTTCCGCTGCGTTTCGGACGCTAAAGGCAGCTACTGGCGCTTTGAGCAACCGCAGGCTCAGCTTAAAAACAGGAGCGGGGAAGTCGTTGCCGAACTTTCTGGGCCGATGAGCGCGTTTGAACATAAGGATGGCTCACGCATTATTTCCTCTCACATCATCGCCTGGGCAGACCCTTCCAACCCTCAGAAAGACAACAAATACGCGCTGATGAAATCAGCCTCCGATCCGGGTTCCGGCGTTTTTAACGGAGTGAAATATATTCAGCGTCTAAACCCAGAAGGAGGGATGCCCAACAGCAATGGCTGCACACCATCTGAAGCAGGAAAACTTTTAAAAGTACCTTTCTCTGCAGAATACGTTTTCTGGAAATAAAATAATCCTCCCAAGATTGAAAATTTAAGGCGCTTCAAAGTATTTAACCCCTGTTTACGGGAATAAAAACCTGTTTTGGGATATAATGGTAGTTTGCCTAAGTTTTTGGTTTTTGGAGGAAATTTAATGAGTCCTACCGCAACTACCGTAGGAGGCTATCTTAGAGATTTGCCGGCGGATAGACGTGTCGCTATGGCCCGCGTTTGCAGCATGATCCGTCGCTCCGCCAGGGGCGTTAGAGAGAGCATGCGTTACGGTTTGGCTTTCTATGAACTTCAGGGGCCGCTCTTTGCTCTTGAATCCACCGAAAAGAGAATGATACTGTTCATTGCCGAACCATCCGTTCTCGAAAACTATAAATCCCTTCTTACCGGTGTCCTTGAGGAAAGAAGCGCCATTGAGTTCGTCGATCTTAATCGCATTCCGTTAGACAGTCTTGAAAAAATCGTCAGAGATTCGGTTGCCGCAAGAAGAGAAAGACTTAAAACCGGCAAAGCACCGACCCAGAAAGAACTCTTGACTCTTTGGAAAATCAACGAAGAAGACGCAAAAGCTCCTCCTGTCTCTTATACACATCTCCGAGCCCACGAGACGCTCATGAATCTCGT
>USHK01000014.1 GCA_900554375.1 uncultured Sutterella sp. | reverse complement strand
CAGCGTCAGATGTGTATAAGAGACAGATTTGACTCAGACCTCAAAAGCGCCCCTTTACCTAGCAGGAATCGCGCAACAAATGGGTTATCCAGCTAGCGCTGGTGGAGTCGCTGGAGGAATTCTGCAGAATAGGTTAGCCAACGTTAGTATTCAAAACGACTGGAAGGCAGCCTGGTTGTTCTCTCTCGGCGCCGATTTGGACATTACAGATCAGTGGACAATTCGTGGTGGTATTGCCCTCGAAACTGATCCGATTAAAAAGCAATATCTCAGAACGGCTTTGATTCCTGATACCAAGCGTTTATGGCTGACATGTGGTTTCTCTTGGAAACCTACACCTAAGTGGCAGATCGACATGGCCTATGGCCACATCCGCGGTATCGGTCACAGAGACCTTTATGACAGCGCTGAGAATGGTCAGAAGGTTGGTAAGTTTGAAAAAATGAATGCATGGATGGCCGGTGCTGCCGTCACCTATCGCTTCTAGTTTCAACCGTTTTCCTTGACAAAAAATCCGGCGGCAGCCGGATTTTTTGTGCCTAGCGACGCGGATATCTGAGTAACAAACTAATGAATACGATGGCGGAAACAAAGCTGAGAATGCTTCCGGGTAAAGCGCTGAAGTTGGCAAAGTCGTAATGTCTTATCGCTTCTCCGCCGAGGAAAGCGCCGATTGCATTAGCTCCGTTATAAGCTATTTGGCCTAAAGCCGCGAGAATTACTTTAGCGTCTCCTGCTCCGGCAATAATCAGCGCTTGCATAGGACCGGCAATGAAGAAATAGCCGAAGGCGGCAAGTGCCATTGACGTAAGTGCCAGGCAAGGAACATCAGAGTAGAAGAGGGCAGTCAAGACAGCGATAGCAATAAGTGTTTGGCCGACACAGACCAAGGCAACGTCTGAATAATATTTCGTTAGGGGAGCTGAAACGATATTTCCGATGAACATTGAAGCGCCGGCCAAGAACATAATTAAGGTCATGGATGCCGCGGGCAAGTGGGCAACGGAAGCCATGATCGGATCTACGTAGGAGTAGTAGGCATAGAAGCCCGCACTGCCAATAGCGACTCCGGAAAGAATGAACCAGGGATGCCAGCTTTTGAGTGCCGAAAGTTCGTTGGTGAGTGGTTTCTTAACAACGGGCATTGAAGGAAGCCATCGAGTTAAAGCTAGGATTAAAACTAAGGCTAAGACCGCTATAAAGCCAAAAATCAATCTCCAGCTCAAGGCAAAACCGATTAAAGAGCCGAGGGGGACTCCGACTAAGTTTGCGGAGGTTTGCCCTAAGACCATCAGTGTGACATCTCGGGATGCTTTTCCAGGCTCGGCGAGACGTTCGCATACGACCGCGCTTAAAGCAAAGAAAATCCCGTGAGGAGAGCCCGAGACGAATCGTGCTATCAGCATCATTAGGTCGTTCTGCGCCAGAGATGCGCCTAAGTTACCGCAAAAGATCAGACAGGCAGCAACTAAAAGTGTGGTTTTAAGGTTGGCGTTACGCCCGAATGCCAATAGGCCGACAATGCCGGCGCAGACACCCGCTGCATAAGCAGAGATATAAAGACCGGCCTGCGGAATCGTGACGCGAAAATCATTTGCGATTGCCGTGAGAACTGGTACGATGCCGAGTTCAGCCACGCCGAGGCAAAAGGTTCCGATGCAAAGCGCTGCAATATGTTTATTAAGCTGCATAGTATTTTTTTAGTGAGCTGAATCCACTTTATGCAAAACCCGAATCAAAAATAAAAGGCCTGCTCTAAATCGGGGAAGAAGATTCAGAGCAGGCCGGAAGCTTAATGAAATTTTTAGACGGCTGCCATTAATTCCACTTCAAGTCTATAGCCGAAATGTAGCTCTTTAACCGGAACGACAACTCGAGCCGGTCGAGTAGATTTAAAGCGTTCGCTGTAAAGGCGATTGATTTCAGGCCAGTCATTGAGGTCGGCTATGTAGATGCGGCAATTCACGACTTTGTCCAATGAACTTTCGCATTCTTTAAGGATCGTTTCGATGACGTCAAAAACGGCATTAAATTGTTCTTTGACACTGTCTTCGGGTTTCACGCGCATTGGAAGAACGCCGGAAACATAGGCGGCGCCGTTAAAGATCACCGCATGCGAGTAATGGCCGTTGGGAGGCGGCAAAGATGGAAGGATGACTTCTCTCATAAAGAAACCCCTTTCGGCTGCCAGCCGTAAATTCTGTTCCAAATGTCAACAATCTTGCCTTTGCGAACGACGAAGTATTGAGGGTGCTGGGCTGCCATGGCGCAGGCATGATTCGGAAGGATTCTGAGACGTGTTCCAATGGGGAATTCCTTCGGATCGATTAAGCGGCCGTCACGATGCGTAATGATTCCGTGTTCTTGGTTGGCAGAAGCGACGATAAGATCATCAATCGGATTACCGTCGATGTCGCAAACCACCCCGTATCCTTGATCAACAGCTTGAGCCGCCGTTCCGCGATCGCGGGAAAGCGCCATCCAGCCTCCGTCCGTGATGACCCAGCCTTTTTCTTTTTGATGGCCGGTGACTTCAACTAACAGAGATAGAGCGATTTGATCAATCGTACAAACCTTCAGGCCTGCCATTACCAGGTCAAAGAGACAATAGACGCCGCAGCGGACTTCAGTAACGCCTTCCCAAGATTCAGCAAAGACTGCTGTAGGGGTTGAACCTGCAGAGATAATCTTCGGTTCAAATCCTGCCTTGCGAAGACGGTCGGCGCAACGGACGAGAGAATCTCTTTCGTTTTCCTGAGCTTTGAGACAAGCAGCCTGTCCTACACATTTATAAGAATCTCCGGCGTGCGTCAGAACACCTGCGAAATAAGCTTTACCTTGAAGGATTTTTGCGATTTCGATCAGATCATCTGAGTCGGGTTTAACGCCGGACCTGTGTCCGTCTACATCGATTTCAATCAGAACGGGACACGGGATTTTTCTTTCTTCGCAGTAGGCACTAAATTGTTCTGCAGTTTCTTTGTTGTCAAGGATGACTTTCAAGTCGCAGCCGGCTTCTCTTAAATTAACGGCACGTTCGAATTTTCCGGGAGAGATGCCGACAGCGTAAATAAGATCAATAACGCCGAGGTTAAAGAAATATTCAGCTTCCAGTAAAGTGGAAACGGTTGCAGGGCCAGAAGGGGAGGTCATTTGGGTTCTGGCGAATTCAATGCATTTTCCGGTTTTGAGGTGAGGACGGAGCGCGACATGCAGACGTTCTGCTTTTTCCTTCATCCAATTGCAGTTGCGGGTGAATTTATCTAGGTCGAGGAGAAGGGCCGGGGTTTGAACGGTTTTGAGATTCACGATTGCTCCCAGAGATTGTTTTTTTGATGGCAGTCATTTTAGAACAGCCTTGAGAATCAGAGGAAGCCGAGCAACTTGCGTAAGTGAAAACAAGGAATCCGCTTAGGTTAAAGCCTGAAGAAGAAAAGTTATTTTGATTGAGAAGCGAAGTGACTTGGCATCAAAGAATATATTTAATTCATTGATTTTTAAAGTGAAAAACCGAGTAGTTTTTACTCGGTTTTCCTAGAATTTTGGTGCCTAGGGAGAGATTCGAACTCTCACGCTTATTAGGCGGGGGATTTTGAGTCCCCTGTGTCTACCATTTCACCACCTAGGCATTTTCTCTGTGGTGCCGGTAAGAGGAGTCGAACCTCCGACCTTCGCATTACGAATGCGCTGCTCTACCAACTGAGCTATACCGGCACACAGGAGATGCGATTATATAGAAAAAGATTTTTTTGTGCAATGATTCGATTTCGAAGAACGACTCAGGCTTTAGGTTGCAGAGGACCGTAGAAATAAGATGCTGTTGCACCTCCGTCTATCAAAAAGTCAGAGCCGGTGATGAACGAACTTCTCGGATCCATGATGAGCTGAGCTAAATCTGCGACTTCATCAGCGGTGCCGGGTCTTCCGGCCGGACATTTGGCAAACATCTCCTTGTAGAAGTTTCCCCTTGGCCCGTTGAATTCGTCAATGGCCAACGGTGTGACGATGATTCCTGGTGAGATGGAATTGATACGAGCTTTCTTTGTTCCCCATTTAACCGCTTCAGCCATAACGCGTTTGACGTTGCATCTCTTGGCTAGCTGGTAAGCATGAAGTGTGTTGGAGATCTGCTTCGGCTGCAAAAAATCTATGGAGAGAAGTTCTTCCACAGGTGTTGTGGCAAGCAGTCTGTCTTTTTCTTCTCCGAGCGCGGGCATTCTGTGTCCGGATTGACTGGAAATTGTGACACCGACGCCGTTAGGCTCAATGACCTTGCCGATTTCTTCCATCAGCAAGGCTGTCCCGTAAAGGTCAACCTTGAGGATGGTTTCGATGGAGGCTTGGCTGGGAGAGACACCGGCAGCATTAACAAAGGCAGTAATCGGCCCGAGGTTCTTAGAAAACTTAATTAATTCGGCAACGGATTCCTTGGAAGAGATGTCGCAGCTGTGTTCGACGGCATCAAAACCCGCATTGTTAAGAAGCAGAACCGCAGAGGCTGCATTGGCTGCGCTTTTATCGGACACAACGATCTTCATTCCTGCACCGATTCTTCTCACAATGGCCAAGCCGATCTGTCCCGCGCCCGTAAGTACTAAAACATTCTTCATTTGCTTTCTCCCTCTTCAATTGTTTTCTTTGCCCAGTCCCGAATAGTTTTGGTTGAACTGTCTACTTGAGTACCTGTGACGGCGAGAGACGGAAGGTATATCGCCCGTGACTGCCGCGCCTTTAAGTCGGACTCAGAGGCGCCGAAGCCGCTTCCTTCATGTGTGCAAAAGTGCGCAATCTTTTTTCCGCTGAGGTCTGCCCTGTCTAGGAATGTTCTGACCACCATCGGCATTTCCGACCACCAAATAGGATGTCCGAAGAAGATCAAATCGTATTGTGTAAGATCAGGCATCGGAAGTTTGAATTCCGGTCTCGCGTCGGCTTCTTGTTCCTTTTGCGTCTTGGTAGTGGTTTGCCGATAATCGAACGGGTAACTGTGAACCGGTCGGATTTCCCAGATGTTGGCTCCTGTCGCTTCTTGAATGACTTTCGCCATACGGGCGGTGTTTCCAACGGTAAGATTTTTGGTGCCCCCGTGCCAGTAGTTCATTCCGTTTCTTGAAAAATAGATGATTAAGGCTTTTATTGCCCTACTTTCTTTATCTACTTCTTTTGTATTTCCAATATTGAGAATTGACACAAGACTTATTCCCATAAAAGTTCTTCGAATCATCTTAGTGTTCCTTGAATTTATGCATAAAATATTACATAGGAAATATTTTTTGGAATAAACTTAGATTCTCTTTAAATTGCCCTAAATTCTCAATTAATGATCGATAGAACATTGCTCATTCAATCCTTGGCAGAAAACCTGGAGATGATCACATCGGATACTCAGGTATCTCCTCAACCTTTGGAATCCGTCAGATTCATTCGACGAGAGAGTGACAGGAAGTTCGGGTGTCTGATTTCTAAGCCTTCATTTGCTTTTGTCGTTAACGGAGCTAAGAAAGCACTGGTTGGTGATGAAGAATTTATGTACTGCAGGGGAGCCTGTCTTCTGACGGGGAGTTTTATGCCGGATTCTTTCGAGGCGGTCGGTGCAACGAGAACTAATCCTTTTTTAGCGATCAGTTTGACAATTGAACCAAAGCTATGCGATCAAGCAATTGCTTTTTTGTCTGAGAAAGAGGCGCTTAACAAAGGGCCGGAAAATTCAAAGATCTTTTCGTTGTTTGAGGCAGATAACGGATTGCTGGATGCTTTCCTAAGACTTTCCGAATTGGCTCTGCATCCTGAACAAGCGAAACTCTTTATTGATATTGTCAAACGAGAGATCTACTTACGAGTGTTGACTAGTCCTCTTGGTCAGGCCTTTTCTAAGTTATACGTTTCCGGAACTGTTGAAAACAAGATAAGACGGGCTGTGGATTGGCTTTCCGCACATTTCACTCAGCCGATCGATCATTCATCCGTTGCAGAAAAGGTCGGAATGTCCTCAGCATCCTATTATCGACGATTCAGAGAGATCGTCGGGAGTACACCAAGCCAGTTCGTTAGAAACTTGAGACTCACAGAAGCGAAGAGATTGATGATTGACGAGCAGTTCGAGGTTACTCAAGCCTGTTACCGAGTCGGTTATGACAGTCCAACCTATTTCAGCCGAGAGTTTAGGAATCTGTTCGGAGAGTCGCCGGCAAAACATGTCAAACGAATTACTGCAGAAATGCAGTAGAAAGGTGAGGGTTTACTTGAGAGACCTACGCTTCTAATACTCGAAAAAAGCCCTCGGATACTTGACGCGTCCTGCAGCTCGTGACGCTGCATCCGGTTTTAACTCCTTCACCATACAAAACTCCGGAGGAACTTCGAAGGGAAAAACAATGCCGAAACTATCGGCCTTTTTGTAGCCGAAACGCGGATAGTAATCTTTATGCCCTAATACCAGTACTGTCTCATAGTTAAGCAGAGAAGCACGGTTGTGAGCTTCCTTAATCAGCGAAGCACCGATCCCTTGTTTCTGAAATTTCGGACGAACGGCCAACGGAGCCAGGCTCAGAGAAGGAACAGAAGTACTGTCTTTGAGAATTTCAATCTTAGTGAGCAGAATGTAGCCGACGAGTTCGTTTTGTATCCACGCAGTCAGAGATAACTCAGGAATGAACCCTGAAGAAGCAAGCAAGCGCTTAACTAAGAATTGCTCGCGATGATCGCTTTCCTGAACGGAGGCAAAAGCTTCCTCAATAAGCTCGTATACCTCCGGCAAATCATGAGCTTCTTGCTGCTTAATCGTGATTGAATCGTTCTCCATTTTCCTTCCTGTCGTTTTCGATTTCGATTGGAATGATACTGAGGAAATCAAAAAGGTTTTAGAGGAATGGAAAACGAAAATCCTCACGCTTTTGAATATTTGCCTGACAGAGTTGACCCGCAGCAAGCTTGACCCGAGATGGCCATCCTAGCTGAATCAAAATCCCGCATGCTGTGGTATCTTTAGAGTACTTTTCGAGAAAAGTATGAACACAGACGCACATTCCCTAGAGTTTCATCTCGCTGACGAAGAAGCGACCTCAGAACTGGGTGCTCGGCTTGCTCGGGCCATAGATTCCGTTAAAGCCGAAATCTTAGAAAAAGGACTCAATATCAAGTTAGTCGGAGATTTAGGCGCAGGTAAAACATACCTGATGCGTTCCGCGCTGCGCGCTCTCGGATTTGAGGGCCGCGTTAAAAGTCCGACCTTTTCCCTGCTTGAGACCTATAAAGTCGATGGTTTTACGGTTAATCATTTCGATTTCTATCGTTTTGAAGACCCAGTTGAGTTTGAAGAAGCCGGTTTCAGAGAGAACTACGGTCCCGGAAGAGTCGTAGCTTCCGAGTGGACATCCAAGGCAGAGCCTTTTGTTCCGCAGCCGGATCTGACCATCTCGCTTAAGAATGAGGGAGACGGCCGCGTCTGTGATATTTCGGCAGATTCTGCTCTCGGCAATCAAGTTTTAGAAGCACTCAAAAAATAATGAATACACGCAGGTCGTTTCTGGAAGGAGCGGGAGGCGCTCTTTTGCTTTCTTTTGTTCCTTGGTCTCCTGCTTACGGAGCTCAAGTCGTCGACGTCCGCGCGTGGCCTGCGGAAGAATACACGCGCATCACGATCGAGCATGATGCGCCGATGAAGTTTAAGTACTTCGTACTGCGTAATTCAGATCCGGTTAGATTAGCCGTGGATATTGACGGTCTGCTCCTGACAGATAAGCTTAAGCAGATCATCCAAAAAGTGAAGCCGAATGATCCGTACATTTCCAGAATTCGGGTCGGACAGAATCGGCCGAATGTTGTTCGTATTTCGATTGACTTCAAGACCGATGTCGATCCTCAGGTTTTCTCTTTGAAGCCGGCCGGACAATACAGGTACCGACTGGTTTTTGATATCTATCCGGCAACGCAAAAAGACCCTTTGATGGCCATTATTCAAAAAGAAGAGTCTGAACCGGATGCGATCAAGAGTCTTCTGGCCCAAGTCGCAGAAGGCCAGAAGAGAATGGAGGAAAATAGGGCAGATTCGGATGAAGTCGATCAGCTGGGACAAATTTTGGCGGGCATCACCGACGGTACGCTTGCTCCGATGCGTCCGGATGAAGAGCCGAACGAGTCTTCAAAGCCTGCGCAAAAGAAGCCGACTCAAAAGAAACCGGAAACTCAGCTGGCTCAAACAAAGCCTCAGAAGACCAAGCCTGCACGCTCTCCGAGAGTCAGAACTTTGGTCATCATGATTGACCCCGGACACGGCGGCGAAGACCCGGGCGCCATCGGAAGAAGACATCGAACGAGAGAAAAAGATGTCGTTTTGGCAGTTGCACGTATTTTGCGTCAGGAACTCAACGAAATCGAAGGCGTTAAGGCAATGCTCACAAGAGACGGAGACTATTTTGTCCCGCTCCAAAGAAGAGTTCAGAAGGCGCGTGCGGCTAAAGCGGACTTCTTTGTATCGATTCATGCTGACGCTTGGGTCAAACCGACCGCGAGAGGCTCGTCCCTCTACGTGCTCAATACCCGAGGTCAGGTCTCTACGGCAAACCGCTGGCTTGCCCGTAAACAGAATGACGCCGATTTGATCGGCGGTGTTAACTTGAGCAATAAAGATAAGCAGATTGCTCGAATTTTGATGGACATGTCCATGACTTCTCAGGTTTCGGACAGTATGGTGTACGGAGCTCGAATTCTTAACGAGCTCTCCAGAATCAATCAGCTGCACCGAGGAAAGGTCGAACAGGCGAACTTTGCCGTGTTAAAGGCACCGGATATTCCATCGGTACTTGTTGAAACGGCCTTCCTTTCTCATCCTGAAGAAGAAAATAAACTGCGTACGCGTGCCTTCCAGCGCAAGCTCGCTTGTGCGATAGGAAATGGAATCCTGAAGGGTTTCGGTCATAAATCAAGATTAGGTTAGTGATTCTCCTTAGATGAAACTTAAGTTTTCTTGATTGATATCAAGTTACTCGAGTAGGTACCAGAACGACAATTTCCTTGAAGTTCAAAAACAACTCAAGGAGAAAAAACATGACAACTCGTCGTTCCTTTTTAGCAGCTTCCACTGCAGCCGCAGCAGGCGCGTTCATTTCTAACAGCGTATCGGCAGCCGATGTCGCTACTACCCAGCTTCCTGCCAAATGGGATGAAGAAACCGATGTCTTAGTTGCCGGTTCCGGAATTGCCGGCATGTCTGCCGCTATTTCGGCCCTCGACAAGGGTGCCAAAGTTCTCGTGATGGAAAAAGGAAAGAACTACGGCGGCTGCGCCATCATTAACGGCGGCATTATTGCTTTAGGCGGCGGAACAAGAACCCAGAAAGAACACGGCGTAGAAGACACACCCGAGCTGCTCTACAAGAAACTGACGAATCCGGCTCATCATGAATATCGTAAAAACACACCGGAACTGGTCAAGAAATATTCCGAATGGTGTCCCGGCACACAGGTTTGGTTGGAAGAACACGGCGTCAAGTTCCTTCCGACATTTACAAAACCCGGTAAGTACGACTCTCAGCATCATGAGTCCTACCATCACATTTGGTGGAAAGACTCCGGCGAGGGCGGCCGTAAACCGCAGCCGACAGGCGGATTCATGACCGGACGCGGCATTATGATGCCTTACTACGAGTATTTCACCGGTAAAGGCGGTCAGATTTTCCTGGAACACAAAGTCTTAGACGTCTACGTTAACGATCAGGGCGCTGTGATCGGCGCTAAGGTGCAAAAACCCGACGGCTCAATCATGAACGTCAAGGCCAACAAGGGTGTCGTGCTCGCCGGCGGAAGCTGGAAGGCAAATCCGCAGCTCAGACGTTTAACCGATCCTCGCTTCACTGAAAACATGATCTCCACCGGCTATCCGTTCGTTGCTCCGGACGGCAGCGCAATCCTCGCAGGTATGAGAGCCGGCGGTATGTATGTCGGGGATCGCTGCGAAGACACACCCCATCTTCGCCGCAAGTTCGGTACCGCGCACTACGGCTTCCCGAAAGGCAGCAAGTACGGCGCTCCCGGTCTGGGAATTTCCGGTCCGCGCTGGGCTGAAGTGATTTTTACGAACAAATCCGGTGACCGCTTTGTGAAGGAACTTGATAAGCCCAACCTCGGAGGCTACACCTTCTATGACGCAGCACTCGCACAGCCCGACCAGTTCCTGTGGACGGTGTTCGATGATGCAACCGCTAAGAAATACCATTGGGACACGAAGGCTCCGACATGCGAAGAAGGTTATGCCTTCACCGCCCCGACGCTTGCCGAATTGGCCAAGTTAACGAATCAGCCGAACTTAGAGCAGACGGTTGCTCGCTACAACGGCTTTGTGGACGCTAAGAAAGATGACGATTTTGATAAACCGGCAGAGAGCTTGACGAAGAAAATCGAGCAGGGTCCCTTCCACGCTGTGCGCTTAGTCCTTTGCGTCCACAACCTCACGGGCGGCTTAGCTATTAACGACAACGCACAAGTTCTTGGTCAAGACATGAAACCGATCAAGGGCTTGTATGCAGCAGGTGAAACGGCCGGAGGTCTGTATGTCGGCAACGGTATGCCTCGCGCTATCATGCCGGGGCGCTGGGCCGGAGAACATGCAGCAGCCAACTAACTGACAACTGAAAGAAGCCGGCGGGAAACCGCCGGCTGAGAAAAAATGAAGACAATAAAAGTTCTCTCATCCGTTTTGCTTTCTCTGTTTTTAGCCGGCGCTGTATTTGCTCAGGCTTCTCCTGAAGCGATGAAAAAAGAACAGTGTTTGGCTTGTCACGGACCGACTTTTGATGACTTGATCAAGAAAAACGTTCAGGCGCAGTCTGACAGCGGGCCTGTAAATCCGCACGTATGGATTCCGCACGCCGGGGGCCCTGAAAAAGCAGCTACAGAATGCATTGACTGCCATGCTCAGCATCCGATGCCTCCGAAACCCGGATACAAGGATACCAGTGCATCTCTTGAACCTTGCTACGCCTGTCACCATAATTATCAGCTGAAGAAGTGCTCTTCTTGCCACGGTGACAAAAACTAATCCAACAGCATGCTCCGATCGTTATTCGCTTTTGTATTTTCAATTTTCATTTCCGTATCGGCGCTCGCGGGTGCCCAACCGCCGATAACGATCGGACTTATTCATTTTTCACCGCCTCTGAGCACGGACATGGATTTTGGTCCGACGCTCAAGCATCTCCAAGCGTTTTTTTCACCTCGAAAAGTCATTGCCAAGGTCTATCAATCGCCTGAATTAGAGAAAGCCGTAGAGCAAGGCAGGATTGACTTCTTTTTTGCGAGTTCCGGGTTCTTCTATCGGATGCTGCCTTTCGGGGCTCGAGACTTAGCCACGATTGTGACTGCAGCAAAAACCAAGCCGAATTTTGGGACGGCCGGTGTCTTTTTTACGCGCAGAGACCGAAAAGACATCAAGACGTTCGACGACATGAAAGACAAAGTCTTGGTGGCTAATTACGAGACGGCTTTTCACGGTTACCGGACCGGTATGGCGGAGCTCGAAAATCGCGGTTACAACCACGAGAAATTCTTTAAGAAAGTCATTTTTACGGGGGAAACCGCCTCTGCGATTATCAATAACATCATTTCCGGGAATGGCGATGTCGGTTATGTCAGAGCCTGCTGGCTGGAAGAGCATGAGCTTCAGAACATCTCCGTAATGGATAAACTTAAGGTTATCGGGGCTAAACCGGGCCCGATCAAATGCCTGCACTCCACGCGGGCCTATCCGAACAACACGTTCGCAGCCACGTACAAAGTAGATCCTGAATTGGCCAGAGAGATGGCGCTTGCGCTGCTGTCCATGAAGCCGGAGAAAGACGGGCAGGCATGGTCCATTGCCACTGATTTTAAGCCGGTACAGGACCTGTATAGAACGTTAAAGGTCGGACCATATCAATATCTTCGTGAATGGTCGGTAAAACGAGTGCTGACTGAATTCTGGCCGGCATTTCTTATTGTCATTCTTGGAATCATAGGGCTTGTCATTCACAGTTCTGTCTCTTATACACATCTCCGAGCCCACGAGACGCTCATGA
>USHK01000013.1 GCA_900554375.1 uncultured Sutterella sp. | reverse complement strand
CACGTAAGGAGTCGTCGGCAGCGTCAGATGTGTATAAGAGACAGGTGAAGAACTTAATTCTCCGGCTTTTAAATGTAATCCCGCTCTTGTCTTAATCACCTTGTCGGAAAAGGGCGACAAATTAACGCTCAAAGAGTTGCTTGACTTAGGGACGGTGGTTTCCGTGTCATGCGAACGCACGGCCCTATTTGCAGGCCTGCTAAACCCCGAAGGATTGACGTATCCCGAAATTGAAACGGCAGCGGGGGGGGGTAGTGTTGTTGAATTGCACTATGCCCTAGAGAGTATGGCGGAGACTTCCGCGTTTCTTGTAGCCAAATATCTGAACCTATTAGAAGGAAAGGTGAAAGAGTTGGAAAACAAAGAAACGAGCGGGGAGCCTTCCGGCGCCTGATTGTCAGATAAGAGAAGGGTCCGGGAAGGATGCTCTAGGCGCCTCCCGGATAAAAAGGCTTGAGTATGAGGCTACCAGTATTCAATGAATTGGCCTCCGTTTTCGATTACTGCGAAGTGATATCGGTTGATATTCCGCCGGTTGGTCAACTTGTCAGAGTTCCTACATACGCCCATAGGCGCGGGAAGAATGGTTACATCCGGGCCTTCCCTGATGGAGCGGTATTTGTCGGAAATTGGGAAAACGGACTAGAGGCGATTTACTCGGAGCGGTCTAATAGGCGATTGAGCCGGATGGAAAGGGAAACAATCCGACACGAAAGCGCACAACAAAAGTTAGAAGCAGAGCGGGCGCAAAAGAAGGCCCGGGAAGGACTATTCCGACGCCTCTCTGCACTTTTGGACGGCGATAAAGGTATTTACCCGGCTATTTGTTTAGAACGCCTAGGACGGCCAATACATCCATATTTGAAAAGAAAGGGAATATCCGGCACTGAAAATATTTTTGAATGCACCAGAGAGGATTTTGAGGCTTTCTTTGGCTCCGATTATCAGCGCCTACCGGATGGGCGGTTACTTGTTTTCCCACTTGTCAGAGCGGGCGCCGGCCTTGTCAGCGCTCAATTCATTGACGAAAGAGGAAATAAGTACTTTCTTAAAAACGGCGAAACAAAGGGCGCTTACTGGATACCAACGATAGGGCCGCTAGAGCAGGGAGCACCTTTTAGGGTCCACATGGCCGAAGGCGCGGCCACCTTGTTATCAGTGCTCCGGCACAGCAGGCAGGGCGCCGGGATGTTTGTTTCCTGCATGACGGCAGGGAATATCAAGCCCGTGGCAAAAGCCATAAGAGAGCGATATCCGCGCTCTGAAATTGTCATGTATGCCGATGTGGATAAACCCAGAGAAGGGCACCGATACGGCGTAGGAATAGAGAAGGCACGGGAGGCACAGCAGGAAGTATCAAATATGACGGTATTAGCGCCCCCGTTTACTGAATCGGACGCCCGGATATTCCAAAAGATCACGGGAAGCGATAAGGCCCCTACTGATTGGAATGATTACTACAGAATTTGGGAGGTTAGACAATGACCCGGACAAAAAAGAAACCCTCCGAAATTGGAGGGACAAAGATAACAATCAATAACAAGGAAGATTTTAAAGCACCGGCGCCGGAAGATGTAGGCACTGAGATACCGCCTCAAGAGGGCATGACCTATCAATGTGAGAGCACAGTAGGAAGGTATTACCGGCGCGAGAATGGGGACGCTTTGGATGGGATTTACTTCGTAAAGACCGGGCTAGACCTCGACCGGAAGGAAAAGATAAGCGATCTTATCGAAGTTGCTTATACTTTCTGCGACATGAACGGGGCCGACTTTGGCCGGGGTGTCAGTTTTAAAAACCGATTCAATGAAAAAGTAAGCCTAAACCTCTCGGACGGAAGGGATTTAGGCGCCGGCTCCAATGCAGTAAGGCGCCTACTCTTGGATAGAGGTTTCCAGAGTGAAGAAAGATCACCAAACAAACTAGGCTCCTTGGCGGATTACCTGCTAAAGATGGACGCACCCAGAAAGCAATTAGTCCAGCAAACAGGATGGATAAAAACAAAGACGGGCCGGTATTACTTTGTTAGACCGGATAAGGTTATAGGGGAAGGAGACAATCAAGAGATTGTCTACCAGTCAAACAGCGAAGAGCCTATTACGATCACTAAGCACGGCACCCTAAAGGGCTGGCAGGAGAAGGTATCTAAATATGCTCCCTCTTCAAGCCGCATTGTTTTAGCTATGAGCGCGGAGTTTGCGGCGCCATTGTTACAGCTTACAAGCGGGATAGGAAATCAAATTTTTCACCTTGTCGGTAATTCCTCTTGCGGGAAAAGTACAGCCTTAGAAGTTGCCTCCAGTGTGGAGCGAGACCTAAAAGATAACAAGTTGCCGAATTGGGATACTCGGAAGGGAGGCCTTGAGAATAGTTGCCTAGACGCCAATGACGGGATTTTCTTTCTGGATGAAATCGGCTCAAGCGATAAACCCAAAGAGATACCCGGATGGATTTACACGATAAACCAAGGGATAGGGACGGCCCGGGCCAACTCAAACATGACCGCCAAGGCGCGTAAAAGATGGTCTCTGCTCGGATTGTCCACCGGAGAAGTAGGACTAGATGAAATCGGGATTATCAACAAAGTGAATATTCATACCGGCCAACAAATCAGACTGGCGAGCATTCCGGCGGATGTGGGCGCCGGCTTTGGAATTTTTGAGAGAATCCCGCCGGAGTTTAAAGACTCCTTCCGGTTTGTCGAGTACCTGAAAACCGAAAGGGAAAGGAATAACGGCCACGCTTTAGAGGTTTACTTAGAGCGCTTGGCTACTCTTAGAAACAATAACGAACAAAACTTGAGGCAGTTACTCGACACGAAAATAAAAGAGTTTGTCGAAACCAATACAAAACCTAATCACCATTCACAAGTAAAACGGGTATGCCGCTCTTTCGGCTTGGTTGCAGTTGGCGGCGCTTTGGCAAGTGGGGCCTTTAATGATTTTCTTGGCGCCGGGAATATCACGACATGGGAAAACGGCGGGGCAGACTGGAAGCAGTCGGACGCTTGGCGGTGTGCTCAAATCTGCTTTGAATCATGGAGCGATAATTTTGGCAATCCTTTCAAGTCAAGCGAGGAAGAGGCTCTCATTGAAGATGTGGTTTCTATCCTTACCAGTCAGAGAAGCCGATTCATAGGGAGGTTTGAGGCATACGCGCCGCCTAACCTATTGGGATGGTATGAGGATGGAGATTATTACGTTTCGGCGTCTCTTTATAAAAGCGAAATCTTGAGAGGAAAGCCCATAAAAACCAGCAATAAAATTTTGAGGGAGCGCCGCCTACTGTTGGGCGATAGAACAACCATCCGCGCACTATCCGCCGGGAAAAATACAACGGTTAAAGTTTATCGCTTACGCCTCCCGGAAGAACCGGAGGAAAAGAAAGAGTAGGAAGTTTGTGCCGGTTATCCAAAATTTAAGGATAAATTTAAAAATTCTCATACAACCCTTGGCGCTCAATGGTTTTCTTTTAGTTGTGCCAAAATTTGTGCCAAAAATGAAAACGTGAGAAGCCATGGCGCTCTTGAGTTGTGCCGGATATCCAATTTTTTTAGGTTTTTTGTGTACAGTGCTTTACTTCCCTTTTTCCTTTTTAACAAAATTCTCGGCGCCGGGATTGGCAATAAGTGATTAATTCCGCTATCCTCTCGGCGATGTGAATACGGCTAAACACTCTTAAGGGTTTTCCCTCAATGAGTTGCTTATTGACGTATAGTTAGACGTACAGCGCTCCCCATGAAAAGTGCGATCTAATAAAATCAATGAGTTACAAGCCAATTTGGATGCCGTGATTCCCACCAAGATACCGCCCGGGAGCTTTATGAGCTTTCGGGCATTTTCATTTGTGGGCCGGATTTTCAAACCGGTGAATCTTTGTTCTAAAAGAGCTAGATGTGAAAACTTATGCCATAGGCGACGTCCACGGTTGTTTTGACACCCTGGAACAGCTACTCCAACAGATCCCGAGCAAAAGCCGTTTGATTTTTATCGGCGACATCATCAATCGAGGCCCGAAATCTCTGGAAACCATTCGAACAGTTATGCGAATGGGGGAGCGCGCCGAATGCCTCCTGGGCAATCATGAACTTCATTTTCTTGCTGTCTACGCCGGACAAAGAGCAATGTCTCCTGAAGACACCATTGCCGAAATTCTTAATGCGCCTGACTGTGATGAAATCGTTCAATGGTTGAGAAATCGGCCTCTCGCGCTGGTCGATCATGGATTTTTGTGTGTTCATGCAGCCACTCATTGGTCATGGTCGGTTGAAGAAACCCTAAAACAGGCCTCTCGAGTTGAGAAATTTCTCCGATCCGATAAGGGACTGAGTCAGATGGGAGAACTTTTCGGCAAACAGCAGTGGAACTCGGATCTCCGGGGTAAAGATCGCTTGCGCGCTATTGTCAATGTGCTGACGCGCACTCGTTATCTCAACGCTGACGGGACGATGGATTTCAAACAGAAACTATCTCCTGCCGATACCCCTGTTGAATGCATTCCCTGGTTCAAGTTTCCCGACCGCAAGACGGTAAAAACGCCGGTTGCTTTCGGACACTGGTCCACACTCGGTCCCGTCACCGACGTCTCCAATGTTTTTCCGCTGGACACCGCATGCCTTTGGGGCGGCGCTCTGACTGCACGACGCTTGGGACGTCATCGCGAAACGTTCAGTGTGAAAGCACCAATTTATCGTATTCCCGGAGAAAAGCGAAATATTTAATTCCGGGAAATATGTTCTTTTATGGGGAACGCTGTTCTTTTTAAGTGGCTTTCTTTTTTAGAAAGTTTGTATTAACCGCCACCGGACATAAACCGTGAACGCGAAAAAAATTTACTTAAAGACTTTTGGCTGCCAGATGAATGAATATGATTCGGGCAAAATCGCAGATATTGCTAAGGCAGCAGCCGGTTATGAAGTAACCGATGATATCAACGAAGCCGATTTAGTTGTTTTTAATACATGCTCTATCCGAGAAAAGGCTCAGGAAAAAGTGTTTTCCGACCTCGGGCGAGTCAGAGAACTGAAAAAGATAAAACCGAATCTTAAAATCGCCGTCGGCGGCTGCGTTGCCAGTCAGGAAGGCGGCAACATCGTTCGTCGTGCTCCCTATGTTGACGTAGTTTTCGGACCTCAGACCCTCCATCGTCTTCCGGAGCTCTTGGAAAAGAACGAAAAAGAGCATCGTCCTCAGGTCGATATCAGTTTTCCTGAGATCGAAAAATTTGACCACCTGCCGACTCCGCACGCTGATGCGGCGACAGCCTTTGTTTCCATTATGGAAGGCTGCAGCAAGTACTGCTCTTACTGCGTTGTGCCTTATACCCGAGGAGAGGAGTTCTCCCGCCCTGTCGAGGACGTTCTCGTTGAGATTGCCCAGCTTGCCGCCCAGGGCGTAAAAGAAGTCACTTTGCTGGGACAGAACGTTAACGCTTATCGAGGAGAAGGTCCTGACGGTGAAGTTGTTGACTTTGCGCTTTTGCTTGAATACGTTGCGGAAATCGAGGGCATTGAGAGAATTCGTTATACAACCTCTCATCCGAAAGAATTTACGAATCGCCTGATAGAGGCTTACCGCAAGATTCCGATACTGGCTAATCACGTGCACCTGCCGGTTCAAGCCGGAAGCGACCGCGTTTTGGCCGGCATGAAACGCGGTTATACGATCCTCGAGTACAAATCCATTATTCGCAAGCTTCGTGCGATTCGTCCGGACATCAGCATTGCGACGGACTTCATCGTCGGATTCCCGAACGAAACGGAAGAAGATTTTGAAAAAACGATGAATCTCATCAAAGAGATCAAGTTTGATGCCAGTTTCTCTTTCGTTTACTCCAAGCGCCCAGGTACACCGGCTGCTGAGTTACCTGACGACACGCCTCAGGCTGTGAAACTTGAGAGGCTTCAGAGGCTTCAGGCTTTGAATACTCAGCATGCTCAGGAAATTTCACAGTCGATGGTGGGAAGCGTACAGCGCTGTCTGGTAGTCGGAGAGGCGAAGAAAGGCGAAGGCAAGCTCTCCGCCCGGACGGACAACAACCGAATTGTTACCTTTAATGGGCCTGAAAACCTTATCGGTCAGATGGTAAACCTCAAAATTAATGAGGTTTACCCGCACACCCTGGGAGGGGAATTAATTTAATGACTGAAGTTAAAACGAAAGCCGATCAAACATCCTTAAATTTGGATCTTCAAATCAATAACAGTGATTTGTCCAGTTTGGTAGGACCGTTGGATTCGAATTTGGCTCAGCTGGAAAATTTCCTCAACGTGGAAATTTCTCGCCGCGGCGCGTCTTTCGGCGTTAAGGGTACCCAGGCAAACTGCCGTAAAGCTATTCAAGCTTTGACGGATTTGGCCGCCGTCGCAGAGCGTAAAAGCGACGAGTTGACGGCAGAAGATATCCAGCTCTACCTTGTGGGCCGGAATGCGCCTGCAGAAGAGCTGGCTGCCGAAGAACCGGTTCCAGAGCTTCGCACCAATCGAAAGGGACTTCAGGGGCGCACACCGATGCAGCGAACCTATATTCGCAACATCCTTTCCCATGATGTTTCCTTCGGAATCGGGCCAGCCGGTACCGGCAAGACCTACTTAGCCGTTGCCGCGGCTGTCAGCGCATTTGAAAAGGGCGAGGTCGAAAGAATTGTATTGACTCGTCCGGCGGTTGAGGCCGGCGAGAAATTAGGTTTCCTTCCCGGAGATTTGAGTCAGAAAGTCGACCCTTATTTGCGCCCGCTCTATGACGCATTGTTTGATTTGCTGGGTACGGAAAAGACGCAGCGCCTGCTGGAAAAGCAGAAGATTGAGATTGCGCCTTTGGCCTACATGCGCGGACGTACTTTGAACGCTTCTTTTGTTATTCTTGACGAAGCCCAAAATACAACTCCGGAACAGATGAAAATGTTCCTGACGCGTATCGGCTTCGGCTCTAAAGCAGTTATTACTGGAGACGCTTCCCAGATCGACTTGCCGAGGGGCCAGCGAAGCGGGCTGATCGAGGCCTCGCATATTCTTCAAGATGTTCGAGGAGTCTCTATGACTTATTTCACTTCGGCCGACGTGGTTCGTCATCCTCTTGTTGCTCGTATTGTTGAGGCCTACCAAAAAGCCGAGAAGAGAGAATACCAACATGCGTAAACCTCATGTTTTGAGTCTTTCCGTTCAAAATCTTGCTCACTTTCCACAGCTTCCGTCCAGAGGAAAAATCCAGCGCTGGATCGGCCGAGCCTTGGAACACGATGCCCAAATTACGGTTCGTTTCGTTGAAGAAGAAGAGGGCAGAGAGCTCAATAAGACCTATCGGGGTAAGGACTACGCTACCAATGTTTTGACATTTGATTATCAGGTCGAGCCTGTTGTAGAGGCCGACCTGGTAATTTGTGTGCCGGTGCTCGAAAAAGAGTCTAAGGATCAGAACAAAACCTTGGAAGAGCACATGGCTCACCTTCTCGTTCACGGGACGCTGCATGCGCAAGGTTATGACCATATGAACGACGAAGAGGCCGAGGTCATGGAGCAAAGAGAGACCGATGTTTTAGTTGATCTGGGCTTTGATGTTCCGTATCCTGACCGAAACTACACGCCTCAGCCCCTGGCTTAGGTTAATCAACTTAGAGAAATCTGTATTTAGAAATGGCGGACAATAAGACTGACGAACCTAAAGGGAAGAATTTTTTTGAGAAGCTGTCGGATAAATTTTTTCATGCCGATGCGCCAGAGACTCAAAAAGAACTCCTTGATGATCTTCATATTGCACACGACAGAAAACTTTTGACGGACGACGGCATGCACATGATCGAAGGAGTCATGCGCGTCAACAGCTTGCGTGCAGAGGATTTGATGGTTCCTCGGACCCAGATGATTGTGATCGATATTTCCGGAAATGCTCAAGATTGGATCAAACAAGTCATCGCTGCAGGCCACTCTCGTTTTCCCGTCATCGACGGAGATAAAGACAACGTTCTCGGAATTCTTCTGGCGAAAGATCTGCTGCGTCTTTTCATCAATCCCGAGTACGAGATTCGCCAGCATTTAAGGCAGCCTGTGTTCGTACCGGAAAGTAAACCAGCCGATGTTCTTCTGAAAGAGTTCCGTCTCAAGCGCAATCACATGGCCTTAGTGGTTGACGAGTTTGGTTCGGTTTCGGGCCTGATTACGATTGAAGACGTTTTGGAAGAGATCGTCGGGGAGATTGACGACGAGTATGACGTTGTCAACGATGCTTCCGATATCGTTGCGATCGGCGCGGCCCGCTGGCGTGTCAAGGCGAGCACTCATATTAATGAATTCAACCGTGTGTTCGGAACCCATTTTTCGGACGACCGATTTGAAAGTGTGGGCGGTCTCGTGAGCGATGAATTGGAGCACGTTCCTCAGGTTGGGGAGTCCGTCGTTCTTCAAGGCTTCCGATTTGTTGTGACGAAAGCGTTGGCACGCCAAGTCAAGATGCTCACGGTTGAGAAGCTGGAGCCGGAGCAGACCGCACAGCAACCGGCGAAGGCTTAAAAACCTCTCAAAAACGTGAAGAAGTTCCTTCCGTACTTAGTCGCCTTACTTGCCGGTGTTGCGCAGGGATACTCTCTGGCACCGGCAAACGGATGGCTGCAGCTTGCGGCGCTAACTTTGCTGTTTTTGATTGTTGCAGGACTGCGCACCGTTAAGGCCGGTTTCCTCGCCGGCCTCCTCTTCGGCATGGGTTGGTTTGCTTCTTCTCTTGCTTGGCTGTACGTTTCCGTCCACGACTACGGCTATCAGCCGGCGGTTTTTGCTGTCTTCGTTGTCCTTATTTTTTCCTGCTACCTGGCTCTTTATCCCGCTGCCGTCGGCGCGCTCTGCGCTTGGTCCATGAAGCGCGGTTCGAGTCCCGCCTTAATGTTGACGGTAATTGCACCGGCCGCTTGGGGGCTCACAGAATGGCTCAGATGCGTGCTTTTTTCAGGCTTTTCCTGGAGTGCAGTGTCCTATGCGCATGTCGACAGTTTCCTCTCCGCATTTGCTCCGATCTGCGGCGCTGACGGTATTAATTTTTTAGCCCCGTTTATTTCAGGATGTGGTGCGCTGCTTCTCATTGAGCGTAAAAACCTCAGGGCCGTCGCTGTTGCCTGTGCCGGTCTTCTGATTGTCTTTTCCCTCGCGTTTGGGCTGGCGGATATCCGTTGGACTGAGCCGTATAAAACTCTTTCCGTTCGATTGGTTCAAGGCGGAATTGCTCAGGACGAAAAATTTTCTCCTATGGGCAGTCTCAACAGTTTTGAGCGTTATGTTCGATTGATGAATGAAAAACCAGTTCCGGAGAACGGTCTTATCGTTCTTCCGGAAACGATTTTTCCGATTCCGCTTCAACAGCTGAAACCGGAAATTTGGAGCAAATTTACTCATGTCACTAACGGGAAAACTGCCTTAATGTTCGGCGGCTTTTTGCGCGGGGAGGACGGGTATCGAAATACGGCAGTGCTGGTCGAGCATGAAAAGATCGTTCAGTCTTACACGAAAAAACACTTGGTTCCCTTCGGAGAGTATGTTCCCACTGGTTTTCGGTGGTTTATCGACATGCTGCAGATCCCGATGGGAGATCTGCTGAAGGGAACAAACGATCAAAAACCTTTTGAGATTGACGGCGTAGTTGCAGCTCCGCTTTTGTGTTATGAGGATCTCTTTGCATCAGAAATCAGAGACTGGTGGAAAGGGGGGACTCATGCCCCGAATCTTTTGGTGAATCTCTCCAATCTCGGTTGGTTCGGCAACACGCATGCTTTGCCTCAGCACCTCAATATTTCACGGATGCGCGCAATGGAATTTGCTCGGCCGGTCATTCGCGCGACAAACACCGGAATGACGGCCTACGTTACGAGCAGCGGCAAAGTTGCGGCCGAGCTCCCGGCAATGAAGCCCGGCAGGCTCGATGTGGAAGTGGTGGCAGCGCAAGGAGATCCAACCCCTTTTGTGAAGTTTGGTGCCCTTCCTTGGCTCGGAGCTATGGTTTTGGTTCTTATCAGTGCAATCCTTGCCTTGTTGTTCAGAAAAAGACACCGTCTCCCGCTAAAATAAAAAGATTATTCTCAATTCAGCATTGCTGAGAAGAAAAAGTTCGAAATTATGCTCACATTTCAGGAAGTTATTCTGCGTCTACAGCAGTATTGGAACGGACAGGGCTGTGCCTTGCTCCAGCCGATCGACATTGAAGTCGGTGCCGGCACCTCTCATACCGCAACATTTCTCAGAGCCTTAGGTCCTGAGCCATGGAGAGCTGCGTACGTGCAGCCGTCCAGAAGACCGAAAGACGCCCGTTACGGCGAAAATCCCAATCGTCTTCACCAACACCATCAGTTCCAAGTGGTTCTTAAGCCGGCTCCGACCGATATTGTTGACCGTTACCTCGGCTCCTTAAGAGCGCTGGGTATTGATACTGAAGTCAACGACATTCGTTTCGTCGAGGACAACTGGGAGAATCCGACCCTCGGTGCCTGGGGTTTAGGCTGGGAAGTCTGGATGAATGGTATGGAAGTGACTCAGTTCACATACTTCCAGCAAGTCGGCGGCTTAGAATGCAAGCCGATTACCGGAGAAATTACTTACGGTCTTGAACGTCTGACGATGTACCTGCAGAACTGCGACAACGTTTTTGATCTCGTCTACACGAAGTGGCAGGACGCTTCAGGCGAACATATTCTCACTTACGGTGATGTCTTCCATCAAAACGAAGTCGAGCAGAGCCATTACAACTTTGAGGCGAGCGACCCTGAAAAACTTCTCAAACAGTTTGACTACTTCGAGAGCGAAGCCAAGCGCCTGATGGACTTGAACCTTGCTCTTCCGGCCTACGAAATGGTTTTGAAAGCCGGGCATACGTTTAACCTCCTTGACGCACGCGGTGCCATCAGTGTGACGGAACGCGCAGCCTATATCGGCCGCATTCGTCAGATTTCCCGAGCTGTGGCCCAAAGCTACTACGACTCCCGTGAACGCCTCGGCTTCCCGATGTGCCAGAAAAAAGAATAAAGAGGTTAGAAAAATGGCTTCATTATTGATTGAAATTCAAACAGAAGAGCTGCCGCCGAAGGCGCTGGACAATTTATCTAAGGCGTTTGCCAAAGAATTGGCTTTCAGCCTGAAAGAGCAGGATCTGGCTCTTCCGAACGCGCAGGTCACTGCTTACGGTTCACCGCGTCGTATCGCGGCACTCATTTCGGATGTTTCCGAAGTGGCACCCGACAAACCCTTCCGTCAGAAGCTGGTGCCGGTGAAAGTCGGTTTGGATGCGGAAGGTAAAGCTACTCCGGCCCTGAGCAAGAAGATGAAGGCTCTCGGTATCGAGTGCGAGCCTTCCGAGCTTAAAGTTGTGAATGACGGCAAACAGGACCAGCTGGTTTACGAAGGCACCAAGGCCGGAGTCTCTCTGAAGGATGGTCTGCAGATTGCTCTGGATCATGCCGTCCGCCGTCTGCCGATTCCTAAGGTGATGAGCTACCAGCTCGAAAACGGCAAGACAGTTGAGTTCGTGCGCCCGGTCAAGCACCTCGTTGCCCTATTCGACAAGGAAATCGTTCCCGTTGAGCTGTTTGGTTTGAAAGCCGGTCGTGAAACGATGGGACACCGTTTCCACGTCCAGGAACCAATTTCCATCAAAGAGGCTGAAAAATATGCTGAGCAGATGGAAAAAGAAGGCAAGATCGTCGCCTCTTTCGAAGAGAGAAAGAACAAGATGGTCGGAGAACTCAAGTCGGCTGCAGAAAAACTTCACGCCGAAATCATCATGCCTGATGATCTCGTTAATGAAGTTGCCGCTCTGACGGAATGGCCCGTCGTATATGAATCCGGCTTTGATGAAGAATTTTTGACGGTTCCCGCCGAGTGCCTGATTCTGACGATGCAGCAGAATCAAAAGTACTTTGCACTGAAGGACCAGAACAAAAAACTGATGAATCGCTTCCTTCTGGTTTCTCAGATTGAAGCCAAAGACGGGGGTGAAGCGATTCGCTCCGGCAACGCTCGCGTGGTCCGAGCCCGTTTAGCCGACGCAAAATTCTTCTACGATCAGGACCGTCTCCAGACGCTTGAATCCCTGTCTCTTATACACATCTCCGAGCCCACGAGACGCTCATGAATCTCG
>USHK01000012.1 GCA_900554375.1 uncultured Sutterella sp. | reverse complement strand
GAGATTCATGAGCGTCTCGTGGGCTCGGAGATGTGTATAAGAGACAGGGTTATAAAGACCGCTGTGATCACCAAAACGGATGCGGTATGGAGTTGCCTTTGTTCCAACCGAAAGAAGAGAATTTTCAGGATTTCCCTTCCCCATCAACGACCGTCCGATGAAAATATTTACACGCGGGTTCAAGGTAAGCTCACCACTGTTTGACGGTGAATGTTCTAACTTGAGAACCCCAAGATTTGTATTCGTTCCGGCCGCGTATAAGGATCCCGACTCAATGGTAAATTTTCCTTTTAACACGGTAACCGCATCAGAAGCGTCATCATAATCGGGTTTCACAGAGCTAACATGAACAGCAGCGCCTCCTGCATATGTGCCATTCTGCGTTTTGGAGCCCACTCTAATCCTCGCCCCATCTTCATTAAGAGACTCAATAACTTGAAATCCGCCTCGGTTTGCAATGCCTACGGTTCGCCGACTAAAGCCTTCCTGTCCCTCAACGCTTTGTTGAGGTAAGTCTGTAGTGGCCTGAATCAAGTATTGAATCCCGATGTATTGATTAGGCTCTCCGTCCTCTCTGATTTGATTCCAATTCAGTACCCCGAAGACAGGCCATGAATTCCTTATCTCCGTTCCCCCATTCCCGGGATCATTGATCTTTTCTGCTTTTTGCTGCAAGGAATCTACAATCACGCTGCCAATCGATTTTATGATTTGCCGGCCGTTAAAAAATTCATTTGTTCGACTATGCGGACCTGACAAATCATCGATTCCGCTTAAGATACCAATTGGATTCGCGTACAGGACGCCTATGGCCTCAATATATTGAATCCCCTTGCCGCGCTCAACAACGCCAAAAGTAAAGTTTTGTTCCGGCGAACCTATTGAATCAATTCTTGAAAAAATTTCCTGATGGCCTTCTGTTTGCCCGGAGCTGTAATTAGCAATCGCGCTTCCTCGATTGTTGTAATAACTCATGGAGTCATACGAATGACCGCTGCTGATGGCAATGGAAGAAATCTTATCGTCCTTTTTACCGATAATTTGGGTCCCGCTCCAATTCGTAATAACTGCACCGTCGTAATAGACTGAATTGGAAAAATTACCATTCAAGTCAAGTTGATAGGCATTTCCAACATTTGCCAACAACATACCGAAAGAACCGGCTATTTTTTGAGGAGGTTCCCCAAAACTGTTTCCGTGTTCAAAAACCATTCCATTTGCAGCGATGAGATTCTCACCGGGCTGGGAAGCATGATAAGACCCCGCAATTGGCTCCGAGAGTTCTTTCGCACCCAAATGACTCCAAAAGCTGCAGCCGAGAGCTGAGGCTATTGCCAAGCATAAATATTGGTTTAATTTTTTCCTTTTCAGATCAAACATGAATGTACAACCCATCGTGATATTAGTCTAAGTAACTCAAAACAAGTTATATAAAAGTGCAGATGGTTAAATTAATAAGTTAAAACGGGTGGTATTAATTAACCAAAATAGGAAGTCAAGGGATTAATCCGAAAATTGTTCAGTAACGTCTTCATGGATATACAAAGGGATAGTTACCTAACAATATAAGGGGAAATTAATATTTGAAACTAAAAGTTGCTTTTTTGTACAAGAGAATCCCCTCCGGTTAAATGGACTGTAAAACCACAGGGCTGCACGTCTTCAACCAATTTCGGTACTTCCCCTCCTTAAAAATCTCGATTCGGGCCGTGATAGGCCTTCCCTCTCTTCCGGAAATCGATAATGGCAATAGAAACAATCGGAGGATGCATGAGCTCGATCACAGACGTCTATAGTCCAAGGACGACATTTCGTTGTACACGCCTTCGCGGCGCTAAGGTCGGGAGTTCCGTCTGCCAATTTTGTGCAGTCGGATGTTCTCAATTGGGCTTTTTTAAAGACGGAAAATTAATCGATGTTGAGGGAGATCCTAGAAGTGCCGTTAACGAAGGCAGACTTTGCCCCAAGGGCTCTTCTACGTATGCTCTGAATGAGAACCCTTATAGAAAGGTCAAACCGATGTACCGCGCACCGGGTTCTGATCATTGGGAAGAGGTCTCTTTGGACTGGATGCTGGATACGGTGGCAAAACGTATTTGGGACACTAGGAATAAAGGATTTGTAGAAAAAGATCCGACAACCGGCATTACGGTCAATAACTGTGCCAATATCGGCTTTATCGGCGGCTCGGCGAACGACAATGAAGAATGCTATCTTTTCAGAAAACTCTTCACCGGCGGCCTAGGTATTCTGCCGGTTGAGAACTCTGCTCGTTACTGCCACTCGACGACCGTTGCTGCCTTAAGCCCAACCTTCGGTTTCGGTGCCTGCACCAACCCGCCTCGTGATCTTCTCAACAGCGACTGCATCCTAATCATGGGCTCGAATATGGCCGAAGCCCACCCTTGCGCCTTCTATTGGCCCATGCAGGCCAAAAAGAAGGGAGCGGTGACCATTCATGTGGACCCTCGCTACACCCGTACGAGCGCGGCTTGCGATCACCATGTGCATATTCGTCCGGAAACCGATATTGCTTTCCTTTCCGCGATCATTCGCTATATTCTGGAAAAGGACTTATGGTTCAAGGAATATGTGCTTGCTTATACCAATGCCTCAACCATTATTAATCCGAAATTTAATTTTGATCAAAACACGGGCTTATTTAATGGTTGGGATCCGACTACCCGTTCTTACAGCAAAGAACCTAATTCTTGGGACTATGAGTACGAAATAAATCCTGACGGTTCCCGTGGAGCGCCAAAAACAGATCCGACTCTTCAGGATCCTCACTGCGTATTTCAGCTGCTCAAAAAACAGGTGGAAAAGTACACTCCGGAAGCTTCGGCCAATATTTGCGGCTGCCGCCCCTGCGACATTATTAAAGTCGCCGAACTTTTGGCTCGCAACTCCGGGCCCGACAGAACCTCGGCGTTCTGTTACGCTACCGGCTTTACACAGCACTCGGCCGGTTCTCAGATCATCAGAACCTGTGCAATTCTTCAAACACTGCTCGGAAACATCGGAAGACCGGGCGGAGGCATCCTCGCCCTTCGCGGCCACTCCAATGTCCAGGGTGCAACGGATATCCCGACATTGTTTGCCGATCTTCCGAACTACATCCCGCTGCCAAAGGTTGCAGAGGGGAACGCCACGCTCAAAGACTATCTCGCCAACGGCCATGGATTCAGCGGTGCGAGAAACAAGTCAGATGGTATGTGGAAACTCGAAACTGAACGCGGTTCATGGGCTTCTCTTCCAAACTACATGGTTAGCCTCCTAAAGGCCTGGTACGGCGACTATGCTGTAAAAGAAAACGAATACGGATATCAGTGGCTTCCGAAACTCGGCGGCAATGAGTCTTTAACCGTCACGATAGAACGGGCAAAGAAAGGCGAAGTCGACGGCCTGTTGGTTTTTGGTCAAAACATTGCCGTTACGAACCCCAATACCGGTTGGGGGCGCGCCGCGATTCGCAACCTTAAGTGGCTGGTTGTTTGTGATTTATTCGAAAACGAAACCGCTTCTGTCTGGTATGCGGACCCGAATGGTCCTAAACCCTCAGAAGTTCAAACCGAGGTGTTTTACCTCCCGACAAATTCCTGCTTAGAAAAGGACGGCTCTGTCAATAATACGGAACGCTTGATGCAGTGGCATGACCGTATTAAAGCCGCACCCGGAGAATGCCGATCGGATGCCTGGTGGACTTATCAGCTTGGTAAGAGACTCAAAGCTTTGGCTGAAAGCTCCGGTCTGCCAAGAGATGAAGGTTTACGCAGTCTCACGTGGTCCTATGATGTACCGCAGGGTAAGCAAAATGAAATGGGACTTCCTCCGATCGAGGGAGACTGTGACTTGGATGCCGTCGCTTTTGAAATGAACGGCTTTGATACGGTTACCGGGCGACCTGTTCAAGGTTCCTCTGAACTTAAGAGTGACGGGACAACTGCTTGCGGCTGCCGCCTGCTTGCCGGTTTCATCAACGAAGCGGGAGAAAACCTCACCAAACGGCGCGAAGGCGGAACGGTCGATCATGAAATCGATCTGACTTATCGTTTTGCTTGGCCTACCAACTCCCGCATTCTCTATAACCGGTGCTCTGCCGCACCGGACGGTCATCCGTGGTCAGAGAGAAAGAAGCTCGTCTGGTGGGATGAGAACGAACAGAAGTGGGTCGGATATGACAAACCGCAGTTCGACGCAACGAAACCGCCTAGCTACCGGCCCGCTCCCGATGCCCGAGGCGGCGCTGCTCTGGACGGCACCGCTGCATTCGGCGCCCACTCGGACGGCAAAGCCTGGCTCTTCGTTCCCTATGGAATTAAAGAAGGACCCTTCCCTGTCTTCTATGAGTCCGTGGAATCGCCATATACCAATACTCTTTGGAGCACGAGCCGCGTTCCGGATGTCACAATCATCGACGATCCGATGAATCCGGTAACCGAGCCCGGAGATCCGGCCTACCCGACAGTGATGACGACTTACCATATGGTCGAACACTGGATGTCAGGCTCCATGACGAGAACCATTCCCTGGCTAGTAGGCCTGCAGCCGAGATCTTTCATCGAAATATCACCGGAATTAGCTGAAAGCATAGGAGTCACGACAGGAAACTATGTTTCCGTTAAGAGTCCGAGAAATGAAATTCAAGTGAGAGCTCTTGTCACACCGCGTTTGAGAATCGGCGTTATCGAAGGGCGCCAGGCGAGCATCGCCGGCCGCTTTGTCTGCTCGGGTTATAAGGGTATCGTCTGCGATCCGATTACTAACGACTTAAGCCCTGCGGATATGGCCGGTGACGGGCTAATCCCGAGCTCAAAGAGCTTCGTGGTGAAGATTGACAAGCCGGATATGAGCAAAATTGAAAAATTCAATGAATTCCCTGTTGAATACCCGAAAGGAATGTCGGAGCCGATTCCTGAGACACCATGGGCCGCACAACCGGAAGAGAGGAACTAAATATGAAATCCATCAATTCCAAAAACATCTTTGACGTCGTCAAAGAGAAATATGCGCCCGATCAGCCGAAGAAGAATCACAAGATTGATCCGATTTACAGCCTGTTTGATCGAAATGATCCGCTCCCGAAGTGTCAGGAATTGGCTTTTTTTACTGATACCTCTATCTGTACCGGATGCAAATCCTGCGAAGTAGCCTGCAAGCAATGGAATCAGTTGGAGTCGGATCCTTATCATTGGTCCGGAGATAGTTACGACAACACCGGCGACCTTTCCGCAAATAATTGGCGCCACGTAAAGTTCATAGAACGATTCTCTGAAAAGAATGCAGTTGATCGTCCGGCTCCGGCTACGATTGATGCTCTTCTTAAAGAACCTAAGGCCGGGAAATGGCTGTTCATGAGCGACCAATGCAAACACTGCCGGACCTCTCCCTGCCATGAGGCTTGCCCAACCGGTGCAATTGTGCGCAACGAATTCGGAGGAGTGTATTACCAGACAGATATCTGCATGGGCTGTGGAATGTGCGTCGCAGCATGTCCTTTTGGAGTTCCTGAAATCAGTCCTAAGTCAGGCCACTCCATGAAGTGCGCGGAGTGTTATGACCGCTTAAGAGACGGTTTGCGCCCCGCGTGCCAGGAGGCTTGTACGACGGGAGCAATTCAATTCGGACCGAGAGAGCTGATGGTCCGAGAAGCGCGCGACCGAGTGAACTATCTGATCACCCATGGGCATCCGGAAGCTCAGCTCTATGGTGTCGATCCGTTTGAAAACTACGACAGCTTGAATTCCTTCTACCTCTTAATGGACAAGCCCGAAGTTTACGGCTTACCCTCCGATCCGGTCACGCCGACAAAATACATGCCGGGCGATTATCTGAGAGGAGCTGCAACGCTCATTCTTTGCGCTGCAGCTATCGCGGCCTGTTTAGTCTGAGGAGGAAAAGATGAACATGACCAATATGAATAATCCTAAACCTTGGGCTGAAGGGCATCCCTCCCTTTATCAAGGACACGATATTACGCATCGCCCCGACTGGGGAAACATTATTGTTTGGGATGCTTTCTTTAACAATCTGACCGCTGGCTTCATGGTGTTAACCGGTATCGCCTGGTTTGCCGGTCCTCCTCTTTTTGCCGCAATTTTGCCTTTTGCATTAACACTTGCGCTGCTCATCGTGCTGGTAGACCTCGCGTTGTTAGTCTTTGACCTCGGAGATCCTCCCCGCTTTATCCACGCAATGCGCATACTGCATTTCACTTCTCCGCTTTCGGTCGGTGTTTGGGGACTCGCTTGTTATGCAACTTGCTTAGGCTGTGCAGTAGCCGTTTACTGGCTATCTGTTTTTTCAGTTGCGACAAACGACTTTTTAGCACCTTACATCGGCTGGCTGGATATTTTGATGCGGCTCTTTACCGTACTGGCTTTCATCGGCGCAGTGGTTGTCATTTGCTATAAAGGCGTTGCATTTAGCTGCACATCACAGCCTGGTGTTAAAAAAGCTCGCTGGCTGACTTCCTTTATGGTCTCAGATGCACTTCTGATGGGCTGCGGTCTTTACGCCATTCTTGCCGGCTGCTTGGGATTTTGGGATGCATGTGCCTACTTGTTGATGCCCTTCCTCATTCTCGAAGTCGCTAGAACCGTTGCTTTCAGCCTGCTTTGGATGGAAACTTCAGAAAGAGCTCGGCGAGTTTATTCCGGAGAAAACACTCTTCTGCGTATTTGGGTATACCTCATCGGAGGTCTGCTTGCCGCTGTTTTAGCTTTCTTTGGTGTGTACGGGATGTGCGCCGCCGGGGCTTTAGTGCTGCTGACCGGCGTGTTTGAACGCTATTGGCTCATCGGTATCACAAAGAAGATTTAAGAAGAAGAAACCGGGTCGGAGTTAAGACCTCGGTTTCCTCCTCTCGTCTTGGAGTGAATAAATGCTGCAGCAGAAGGCTTCCTGAAGTATGCAGCTATTTTGCCCGCGGCCGTACCCCAAGAATCGTATTAGTATTATCCGGTTAAGTGTTTGATATGTGGCGATTGATTTTCCCGATTTTTGGCGCGATTTTATTCGGGGCCCACTTGTACTTTTGGGGAAATTACCTCCTTTTGCCTATCCCCGTAATCTTATTGATTTTGTTGTTTATTCCTTTTCGGCCCGTTTGCTGGATTTGGGAGATATGTTTAATTTGTTTCGGCATTGAATGGCTAATTTCCGCTTACCAGCTTTATTTGCGCCGAATTTCAGCGGGAATGCCTTTTGCTTTAGGAACATCCATCCTCGAAGCCTGTGGGATTTTAACCATCGTCACTACCGGTGTCTTTTTCAGCAGACAGATCAAAAATCGTTATCCGCTGCATGTTTGAAACCTAACTTCAAATGAAAACGACGGCATACTTACACAAAATACGCCGTCGATAAAAAATCAAAAATTGTTAAAAAACGCCTTCTGAACGCATTTTTGTCAGTTCATTTGCGACATAGGCCATCTCCTGCGGAGTACCTAGGGAAATGCGGCACCAATTCATTGCAGGCGGGAACGGTCTGCCGACTATGATGTTTCGAGCAGCCATCTTCTTCTGGAATGCACGAATCGGTTCGTTTAACTCAAAAAACATGAAATTCGTGCTCGAAGGGAGGTATTTAACCCCGAGCTTATCTAAACAAGAGGCTAAAATCTTTCGGCTCTCTAAGTTCGAAGCTCTGGAGTAAGCCTGGAACGGTTCATCATCTAAGGAAACCAAAGCAGCAGTAACACCCGGATAGTTCAATTTTTCACCGGCTACCTGATCTTTCATCATCTTGATAATGCTCGGAGCGCCGACCGCAAAACCAACCCGCATCCCGGCCATAGCATATAGCTTCGAGAATGTCTTTAAGAGAACTACGTTGTCCAGGCCGTCCTGAATTAAACCTGCCATCGATTTGAATTTCGGATCGCTGACATACTCTGCATAGGCCTCATCCGCGATAAACAGGGTATTGTCCGGTTTACTCTTGACCCAAGGTTCGATTTCAGAGGCAGGAGTAACAGTCGACGTCGGGTTGTTGGGGTTGACGAAATAAACAATGGAGAAACCGTCGAAACCGTCCACTGCCTTCTTGAGCCCTGCGACATCGACCTTCCAATCCCCGAGCATCGGAACTTTTACAACGGGAACGTTATAGAGGTTTGCAAAGTGCTCACCGTCGCCGTAAGTCAGTTCCGGAATAACCAACTGGACTTTGGGAAGACGAGAATATGCGCCCATTAGGGCTCTGATCCCTTCAGAAGAACCGTCCGTCAAAAGAAGGAAATTCTTTGGGACTTTGTACATATCGCAAAGCTTACCGTGGAGCTGTGTAATCTCTGCTTTTGCGTAACGGTTCCCTTTTGCAACGGCGTCTCGTGCGGCTGCCTGGGCGCTTGGACTCATACCTAAGGCGTTTTCATTAAAATTGATTCGAATTGGATTTTCCGCTGTCGGAGCCAAAAATGAAATGTTCGCTGCTGTCTCCTGTGAAAAAGCCTTAACAGGAAGCGCTGCACTAACAGCAGCTCCAAGCAAACTGAAATTGAGGAAAGTCCGTCTTCTTAAAGCGAGAGAGTTTGACATTTAAGTTCTCCTGTTTGTGTTTGAATGCACTTAAACCACACGCATATTTCGTGCCAATTTTTCATGGTGTGAATAGCGCTTCAAAGCAGTGCAAACAAGAAAACTGCAGAAAAATCCCCCGCTTAGTGCACAACTAAGAAGCAAGCAGCACAAAAGCGGGGCAATATTTATTTTAAATATTGAAAAATTTCAATAACTTTCGATTAATGGAGCAGCAGCATCGCGATAAAGAAGATGGAAAGCAGGTACATCTCAATTCGAATCTTTTTGAACTTTCCGGCAATCAGGTTAATCAGAACATAACTCAGCAGACCGAAGACGATACCGTTTGCGATGCTGTAAGTTAGCGGAATTGTGATAATGCAAATGAATGCCGGGATGGCTTCCGCATAATCATTCAAATCTATTTCTTTAATGCAGGAGATCATTAAGAAACCGACCAGAATTAAGACAGGAGCGGTTGCCTGAGCCGGGATAGATAAGAAAAGCGGCGCAAAGAAGAGAGACAAAAAGAAGCAAACCGCAATCACAAAAGCCGTTAACCCCGACTTGCCTCCGACGGAGACACCCGCCGCGCTCTCTACATAAGTAGAGATCGCGCTCGTTCCCATGCAGGCCCCGATGGTGGTACCCATCGCATCAGCAAAGAAGGACTCTTTCATTCTCGGCATTTTTCCGTCTTTGACAAAACCGCCTTTGTATAAAAGGCTAACCAGTGTGCCTAAAGTATCAAATAGGTCCATGAACAAGAACGAAAAAACAACCATCACCATATCTACAGTGAAAATGTTGTGCCATTCAAATTTCATGAAAATCGGTTCTACAGAAGGCGGAACGGAGACAAATCCGTCTAAATGGGTCAGACCGAAGGGTATGCCGCAAATTGTTGTAATCGCGATGCCGATCAATAAGGCACCCGGAATATTTTTAACGAGAAGAACGGCAGTTGAAATCAACCCGACGATAACCAACAGGACACTAGGCTGAAAAATTTGCCCAAGCGCAACAAGCGTTGCATCATTTTTAACCGAAATCCCTGCATTTTGCAGTCCGATAAAGGCAATAAAAAGACCGATGCCCACACCAATCGCCTTTTGAATACTCGGCGGTAGAGAATAAACGATCTTTTCTCGAATATTGGTAACGGTTAGAAGGATGAATATCAGACCTTCCAGTAACACTGCTGTCAGCGCAAACTGCCAGGTATGCCCCATGGAAAGGCAGACGGTATAGGCAAAGAAGGCATTAATACCCATACCGGGAGCAAGCCCGAAAGGCATCTTGGCGTAGAGCGCCATGATAAGAGTCGCAATGCCGGAGGTAATCGCCGTGGTAGCAAAAAGCGCTCCTTTATCCATTCCCGTAATGCCGAGAATGGCAGGGTTTACGGCCAAAATATAGGCCATTGTGAGGAAAGTTGAGACACCGGCGATGATTTCAGTTCTGATCGTCGTCGTTGCAGGATCAAATCCGAAGTATTTTTGAAGAAGCTGGTTCATTTCCACAGGCGGTGTTTGAAGAGCAGGAAAATTAAGCAAAAACTCGAGAATAAAAATTGCTGCCCTCGAAGTTTTTGGCGAAAAACCAGAATTGTAGAAGAAAAATTTCTCGATTCTCTTTACTGCCGCCCAGCTCAAGTAGAAAATAGTTAACAAAGGTGCTTGAGATTCGGCTAAGCACCAAATATTTTCCTATTACTCTAGGCATTAAGGTTAAAACAATTTTTATTCAACAAGTTGCCACTTTACAAACTTTCTTCCTTGCAAAGAGTAAATCAGCACCATCCTAATTAATTCTTGAACGTGGTGTTGTTTTCCATAATTCTGCCTTAATACCTGTGAAATAGCTTCTTCCAGCCTTTTCTCCGAGCTTTCCCCTTCACGAACCACTTTGAACTCGAAAACCCAATGTGTAATTCCAGCGCGAACTTCCAAATCGCTGCGACCTTTGTTGTTGTGAACCTCTATGCTCGGCTCCAGTCCGAAACAAGAAAGAAAAACTTGAGCCAAGGCCCGAACCGAACTCTCATCCTTAACCGGGTAGTTCTTGTAATCAATGGAGAGAAACGCCTTATTAAGTAGTTGGAAAACAGCCTCTGCGTTTCCGTTAAAAAGTTCTCGGATAACGTCGCTTGCTCCTACCTGCACCAAATTCCGGCCGTCCAAAATCTGCTCCGTGTATAACTGCGCCATGGACGAACTGACTTCTCGGTTTGGATAACCGACGAAGGCCGTTTCATATTCGACATTTTTAATCGTTAAATAGCCGGCTTGAGTTAATAATCCGACATCGGAGAGCCCGTCGACATCAGAAGAGCCACTTAAATGGGACAGGGCAATTGATTTCGTCTTTGCGTAATCCTTAGGATTACTCAATATATGTGTCTTCATATATTGAATTAGGACGGACGATTTTCCTCCGCTTTCAAACCAATAATTCTTCAGCCCCCTTTCCGGTTCTGCCATAAATTTGAGAAGAGACCAGGGTGCGAAAACTTTCTGACGCGCTGTCTCTTCAAAACAAAAACCGTCGTATTGTTTAGTTAAGTCGTCCAGAAGCCGGACTTCTTCCAAACCAAGAAGTTTGGACGCTCTGACTAAGTATTCCGAGAAATACTCTTTCAGTTCGGTGTGGGTATAACCCAAAAGAGAGCCGTATCTCGGGCTCAAAGAGATATCGTTTAGGTTGTTAAGCTCAGAAAAAATGCTGAGTTTATTAAACTTTGTAATTCCGGTGAGGAATAAAAATCTGATTACCCTGTCATTAGACTTTAGCAGAGCATAAAAAGCAGACAAAGCCTCTCTAACCCTTGTAAAACCAAACTGGTCATTTATTACAGTCGTTAATGGAGCATCGTATTCATCTATCAAAATTACTAGAGATGAGTCTGGCAATTTCATTAGAAAAGCCTCTAATTGATTGAGAATCGAACCTCCTCGGGCGCTTTCTGTGAAGCCTACGACTGAGAATCTATGCGACAAATATTCAGCCAAGAGCGAATCGAAATCTTCCGTATCAGTACTTTTTAGGCGAGAAAAATCCAAACGAACAACAGAGTAATTTTTTGCCTCTTTCCAAAGTTTTTCGATCTTGAGACCTTCAAAATTTTTGAGACCGTCCCTAAACAAAGTTTCAAAAGTCGAAATTAATAGGGACTTGCCAAACCTTCTTGGACGGGCGAGAAAGTATTTTTGTCTTTCAGAGGCAAGTTCGTATACGAACTCCGTCTTGTCTACATAAATTTGACCAGCTGACCTGAGAGCGGAAAAGTCCGATGTCCCGATTGGCAATGGTTGTAAGTTCATGACGAAGCCCTTTAAATGAAATTGCTCTTTACTGAAGTTTAGCAAAGGCGAATTATTAGACAGAGCAAAAAGCTTCCCAATATCGCAAAGTTCCGTTCGCTAACTCAAGAATCCTCCTAGAATGCGAGCTATGGCTACGAAGGATAAAAGAACGGAACAGCTGTTTTCTCTTATCAGAAACGGCGCGCAATTAAACGTTTGTGACCAAATTGAACTCGTTTGGCGCTTAAGCCTGCCTGCGATTTTTGCTCAGATTTCTTTCGTGATGGTCCAGTACATCGACGCAGCTATGGTCGGTCACCTCGGCGCAAACCCAGCGGCCTCGATCGGATTGGTCTCTTCCTCTCTCTGGTTTGTTTGGGGACTGATTACTTCCGTCACTGCAGGCTTTACAGTTCAAGTCGCACAAAGAATCGGAGCAAAGCAATTCGATGAAGCCCGATCCGTACTCCGGCAATCATTGTTTGTCGGCGGGCTTATCAGCATAGCAATAGCTGTAGTTGGTGTTGTTCTTGCCCCTTATGTTCCAACTTGGCTCGGTGGTGCCCCGGAGTTGTATGCAGACGCAAAAGTTTATTTTGCCATATTCTGCCTCGGAACACCGGCTGCATTCTTAGGATTTGTTGCCTCCAGCATGCTTCGAAGCACCGGAAATGTAAAACTTCCGAGCATGATTAATATCGGGATGTGTTTCTTGGACGCCATATTTAATCTTCTGCTGATCTTTCCGACAGCATCATACAACGTTCTTGGTTTAAACATTACTGTACCGGGAGCCAGCCTTGGGGTTGCCGGCGCTGCTATGGGGACCATCTTGGCGGAGTTGGCCAGCACATGTTTGCTTCTTTGGTTCTTGGTTGTGAAGTCTGACAAAATTGCCCTCGTCGGCCACACAGGCTCTTTCCTTCCTGAGA
>USHK01000011.1 GCA_900554375.1 uncultured Sutterella sp. | reverse complement strand
CACGTAAGGAGTCGTCGGCAGCGTCAGATGTGTATAAGAGACAGTCTATCTGTTGAACCCCTTCAAAAATCATCTGTTTATAGAAGCGGCGAACAAATTCTGTGTGAAAGTCCATATTGTTGAAATAGGAAAAAGTGAAACGCTTTGGATTAACGCCGACTTTTCTTTCCTCTGATTCTTCATGGCCTATGAACATGTGGTCGGTTTTCGGGATGACTTCAAATTTCTTACCGTCTGTTAAAGACAGTTCCATCTTCATTGTCATGTCATATTCATAGACGATCTTTTCTGGAGATTCATTCTGGTTAGCTTTCTTGGCGGCCAGCGCGGCTTTAGTCTTTTCGTCCATCTGACGAGTGACATCAATTATGATGACGCCCTGCTTCTCCTTGTCGTCTGGATCGACAATGATGAAATTGCCGGTTTCTTCCAGGTAGCGTGCAGCAGCCAATTCCAAGCCGTACTGTTCTCGCCAATCGGCGGGACGCTCTTCGAAGGGCTCTTGAACAATAGGTCGGCCTTCCCAGGTGTAATTCACCACTAAAGCCACCTTCAAAGGAGTTTCTGCCTTCTTGAATTGATCGGCTGAAATCACTTGAGTAGATGGTGCAAACCAACTTTCACGAGGATAGTCTTTGTGATCATAGGAAGCGCAGGCGCTCAAACCTAAGGTCACGGTTGCTAGAAGCATGACTACAAAAGTATTTTTTATTTGCATTTCTTAATTCCGTTAATAACAGCGGAGCCGCCCGAGCGGAAACAATTTATGGTCTTTCCTCTCGGGTACTTAGGTCGAGTTAGAACATAAATTTGAGACCGATCTGTGCAGTTTCATTGTGATAACCATACTGACCGGCTTGTACGCCGACGGTAGCCCACCCAAGCAGATTTTTAGTCACATGCCCTTCAAGACCGGCTCTGAATTCGGCTAAGTTCCTGCCGCCTTTAATATATTTACAGCCCGTTCCCATCTCTACTCCGGCCCTCTTGGTATTGTGGATCCAATTGCCTTCGATAAATCCGAGACCTTTATTCATGTGATTTGCATGAAGCCGTGCACCAACACGTAAAGAAACATTATTGGTTCCTAGTTGTTTAAAGCGCGTTTCCGTATCTTTATCGACTGTCGTATCTGCCTTAACACCGTCCCACACTAACTGAATCTCAGGCTGGAAGGTCCAAATGAGTTTGTTAAAGTCTTTAGAGCCATATTGAGAAAGTGGAATGGTATAACCGCTTTCCACAGACCAAACCCACCCATTAGATTTATATCGGAAGTTAGCTAAATCGTCACTCCAAAGTTTGTTGTTGTAGTGGCCGAATAAAAGCCAGGAATCCACATAGAAACCGTCATCCGGGCTGTTCCCGGTATAAAGTGTGCCGTATACACCAAGAGCATAACCATCTGACCGGCTTTGTGCGGAGCTGTAGGTCTTAGCGCTGGATCGATTGTACAAACCCCCTGTAAAGACACCCCAGACAGACTTGACATCCTGATTAAACTCATTTCTGACGAGGTCGGCGCCAATTTGGGTTACAGCGGTTCGAGAATGGGTCTTGATATCAGAACCGGCGCGGAAATGCGAGTGGGACCCAACTTGGCGAACCCATCCGGCGGCAGCCCTTTCTTCTCCACTGAAGGGATCGATATAGTAGGCTTGACCGAATCTGTCGTGTAATCTCATATGCATGCGAGACCACGCTAAAGAGTTCGAAATATAGGTTCCGCTCTCTGGTCTTTCCTCGACCCTCTCTAGGACTAGATCAATACTGTCTCCGATTTGATCAGGGAAGCCATCCCACTCAACACGATATAACCCTTCCATTGTGCCTCGTTCATGAACCACAACGAGCTTATCTTTTTCGTAAATGACATTAAATGCCGTAAGACTGCCCGACTGGTTTTTGATTACTTCATAACGATCGGCTAATGAAGAGTCATCAGTAACAGCAATTGCCTTTCTGCTGCTGTGAATGTGGATAGTGCTGTTATCCAAATTCGTTGATTGATTTTCGGTCAACAAAATAATCGGTTCTTTTTCTCTGACCATCAATCCGGCTAGATCAAGATCAATCCTATCGAAGTTCCCGATATTTTGCATTGCACCTTTGAAATTAGTAATATTTAGCGTATTACCATTTGTTCCTGCCGTTGCTCTTCCTCGACCGTAAATCCAGGCTCCCGTGACATCTATACCTTTTCGTCCATCTAGATAAATGGCGTTGTTCTTAACATCACCGGTGCTCGTTCCTCCATACACCAAGCCTTTAATCGTTCCTCCATTGAGGAATACTTTATTGCCGATAACGTTACCGGCGACAGCCGCTCCACCGGATATTCTTCCTTCAACGTAACCATCATCAATCACTACAGTATTATTTTGGATATAGGCAGGCTTTCCCGTGACAGCGTTGCCCGCAAGGCTTTCGCCACCGACAACCCATCCCACTACTGAAGTTTTGCCGGTGATATTAACTGTATTGTTTTGTACTAAAGCAGAATAGTTATCTGACGATTCTCCGATATTGGAATTAGCCACATTGAGGCTGCGCCCGCTGGATGTCGTTGCTGCCGTCACTCGGCCTCCGGTCACGCCTCCGGTAACGTCTGCATTTTCAAGAGTGATTAAGTTGTTTTGAGCTTGGCCGAGGCCCTCATTAAGACCTGCTGCAATGTAAGGACCAGAGACGACTGCGTTTTTGATAACGACTGTATTCCCATTTGTGCTGCCTTCCCCGCTTCTTAGATAGCCTCCGACTACGAAATTATCTACAGCAAGTTTTGAAGTGCTGGTCGATGCTGCTTCAAGCCAAACGGTATTTCCAACGGCGCCATGCCCTTTTCCGTCGTTAAAGCCGCCGGCTACATAGCCGTCAATGGAAATTGAAGCGTTTTCGGCTACTGTAATTATCACTTGGTTTCCATCTGTATTTCCCTCAGATTGCTCACCGATAACGCCGCCAGCAACAAATCCGGTAATCTTAGTAGTCCCATTTATCTGAACCGTATTTTGACTCGCGTCGCCTTTCCCTAAGACTTGATTAAAGCCGCCCTCAACGTTGTCATCAACTGAAGAATCGCTGATTAAAACGAAATTTCCTAGCGCGTCACCTACTTCTCCGGGCAGATGTGCTTCTATATAGCCTCCCGCAACGGACTTCTTAATAATGCTCTTTAGGATTGTTACCCGATTATTCAATGAACTGCCGCCTCCGGCAGAAACGCCACCGCGTACAGCTCCCTCTACTAACTCGACATCTTGTAATTGGACGGTGTTTGAAGACACGTTCCCGGAACCAATAGAACGAGCCCCTACCACTCGACCTGTTAACTCTTCGCCGGATACTTCTTTAACCAATCCTCCAATAATAGATACTTTATTCCCGTATAAACTTACATTTTTATCACCCCAATCAAGGCCTCCAACTACTAGTCCTTGGACAGCGGTATCTGTTAAATCAACTATATTTTCATTCACTTGTCCGTTGCCTTGGCTTACTCCCCCGGCAACATACTTAGCTCTGATGTGGCTGTTCGTGAGGTGAACCTCATTTTTATAGGTATTTCCGTTCCCCGCCTGTTCTATTAGACCACCTGCCACAAAGTGTTCATTAATCTCGCCACTGTCATCCATTAGAGAAACATTGTTTAGGTGGAGAACATTTCTCTCTGCATTCCCTAGTGAGCTTCTGTTGTATCCACCAACCACGTACAATTTAACTTGGGTGTTATTAACGGAGACTTCGTTATCGGAAGTATCTCCGGCGGTTTGCACCTCGTTTCCGGCAGCATCTTTTTTAGCCGCGCCAACAAATCCTCCAAGAACATAACTACCGATATGAATTTGAGCAGTTGAGGGGGAACTCTGACCGATATAAACATGATTACCACTAGCCGAGCCATTTCCAGCTCCGTCAAAATATCCACCTGCAACATACTCCTTTATTGAAAGAGTATTTTTTACCGAGAGGTTATCGATTTTGACTATATTTGAATCAACAGATCCGCTTCCCCAGGAATCATTCTCATTTATAAGTTTTTCTTTACCGATAATACCACCGGAAACAAAACCGCCGAAAGTGTATGTCTTTCCTTCCGTTGAGGTATCGATTTGTATGGTGACGTGATTATTGTCAGACCCAACGGATCCTCCAGCTTGATTGTAACCGCCAGCGATATTACTTCCTACTGTACTGTTTTCTACGGTGACGTTATTCCCGTCGGTAAAACCTCCGGTTCCGCCTTCAATATAACCACCGCCTACATAGCCGTCTACTTCGCTGGTTTTAACCAAAACCTCATTCCCAAGAGCATCTCCACCCCTTTGATTAGCCGCTCCAAGAACATGACCTTTATAGCTCTTGCTATCATCCTTCTTTATTTTGGCATCCGAAATAGTCACAAAGTTATAGTTCGCCCCTGGTCTTTCTCCTGAGCTAGAGGACATAGAGGACATAGAGCGAGCTCCTACTACCCTGCCAGTAATTTCACCACCATTAATGACAACGTGATTATTGGATAGCAGAGATACTTCTTCTCCATACCAATCCAGCCCCCCTGCAACGAAACCGACAACTTTTGTATTCGTGAGTTTTACCCAATTATTCTGAACTAGACCTTTACCTAGGTGAACGCCGCCAGCAACGTATTCTGCAATGATGCTACTGTCCGAAAGAGTGACTGTATTTATCTCAGCATTACCAATGCCGCCTTTGTCTATAAGGCCACCAACTACAAAATGCCCAACCACATTGAACCCGTCGGAGCCAACTTTCGGATCTTTTAAAGTTACATTGGAGAGTGTTACTGTATTACGAGTGGCATGAGTTTCAATAATACTGCCGTCAGAGTCGGTTCTTCCTTGTCCCTGGTTATATCCACCAACAATATATGTTTTAACATTTGCATTGTTGATTGTTACTTTATTGTCATTGGTACTTCCAGCACCAGAGGATACAACATTTCCATTGGAATCTAATTTGGCCCCTATGAGTCCGCCAAAAACTCTAGAACTAATCTCAATCGGGTTGTTTTCTGAATGTATAGAGACCGTATTATGGCTTGATCCCGTTTTCCCCGATGCGTCAGAAGAGCCTCCCCCTATATAGTCTCCAACAGAAAGACTGCTGTTATTAGTAATTAATATTTCAACAGTATTATAATCCGTCGATCCATCACCACTTCCCCAAATATAACCTCCGACTACATAACCAGAGATATCGATATTGGCACTAATGGTAGAATTAACTAAAGATGATGCAGTTATAGAGACTGTGTTTGAGCTTGAATTGGCGCATCCTGCGCTTTGATTAAACCCCCCGGCAACATAACCGGTTACAGTAAGCTCTCCGCCAGTATTAGTTAGTTCAACCCGGTTTTTATTGGCGTCCCAGAAGAGCCCTTTCTGATCATCCGTTCCAACATCTCCTACATATCCTCCAATAACGTAAGTATTGATCTCTGTTTTTTCGTTATTCTCAGTGATCACGTTAATAAAGTTGGAATTAGAACCATTACTAAATTTATCTTCTTGGGTCGGCTTTTCCGCACTACCAATTCCTGTGTAATATCCCCCAGCAGCTCCTAACCCTTTGATTATAGTATTCGTTAGCTTAACGGTATTAGAACTTGCAGTTCCAGCTGCGGTTAATGAATTAACATATCCGCCGTAAAGATATCCGCCAACATTTGTATCGGTAGCCGTAACCGTGTTGTTATCAGTTGAACCCGACCCTGTAGTATGGCCGCCAATGACAAAGCCCTTAACCTCCGAACCATTTTCAAGAGTGACGCTATTTTCTGTTACGTCACCCATTCCTGTATGGTAGCCACCAACTACACCCTCTCCGCTTACCGTGGTTTTCGAAAGTGTGACTTGATTCTTAAGGATGTTGCCGCTCCCAGTAGGCTGAAGGATGTAACCCCCATAAACATACCCACCAACATTGGTATTTTCCGCTACGACCGAATTAAGAACCTCGTTACCTTGGCCTTTTTCTTGAAGTACCCCTACCACAAACCCGGAAACGGAGGAATCTATCAAAGAAACTGAATTGTTTTCCGCCCCACCTTTTCCGTACCAAACATGAGCTCCGTAAACATTAGTATTAGCGGTAATTTCCGTCAGTTTAACAGTATTAAATTGTGCGTCGTGTTCTCCCTGTCCGTACGCGTATCCGCCTTTAATGTAACCGGTTAGGACTACGGAACTTAAATTACCCTTTTGAAGATCGACTGAATTATGAATCGTATTAGCCTTGGCGTCGTCGATTGTAACTGAGACATATCCTCCGAAAATCTCTGGTGTAATCTTGACTTCAGAGATACCTTCTTTCCAGTCGCAAGTTATTTTTTTGTCTTCTACTGTCCCTTGCGAATATCCTCCCCATATCGCCCAAGGTCCATCGAGAGAACCCGTTATAACTCCGGTGTCATAGTCGAAATTATATTCACCTTCTCTAGATACCCCCCCCCGCTAACAACGGCAAGAGCATTACCGCTGATATCCAAAACATTCCTACTAATATCGCTATTACTGTCGATGCCGGAACTGCCTAATTCAACGCCTGCAGCAGCACATGTCGGGGAAAAGCAGAAACCTGAAGCTGCCATCAAACAAAAAGGCAACATGGATAAGAACGGCAAATGATTTTTCTTTAATGATGTTTTCATCTTCTTTTTCTCCTTGCGATCCTATTTTTCATTAGGATTTCTTTCGGGCAGTTTATTTCATTTTACGAATTTTTTCATCACCGTTTCAGTTTAACGCGCCATATTAATAAAAATACTAATGCTCTCAGCGAAAAGTTCTAATAATCACTGTTTGGTTCTTTTCTAAGATTGTCTGCTTCTCAAACAATAAATAGTCATGTAACGCCAAATGCATTTCATTAAAAGATAAATTTGTTCCTCAATAAACAAATGTCTTGAGAATAAATCTAGGCAATAAATCTCAAGTTTCGGCTATACACAAAGTCTTCGTCCAATTACGAGTAGCGAAACATGAATCTTTGATCGGTGTGACAAATCTTAAGGAGAGCGGAGCCTCAAAGATACCGTTTGTTCACTTAAAAAGTTCGAGGCTAAACCAGTAAGGCTCTATTAAAGATCAAAAGAGAATAGCCGTTGAAGTTTTCAGTTCCTCTCGTAGAGAGCCATTCGATAACACTTCATAGATTCAAATATGGATAAGTTTAAAATCATCGAATACATCAAAGAAATGACGAAAAGATTAGAAAATTTCGTCATTACGAAAAATCTCCCAAGAGAAAGGTCCTTCATGTTCGGCAAAAGCGTTGAGAAAAAAGAAAATCGAGGAGTAATCATGTGCTTCCTCGTAGCGGTGTATACGATTACGAGTATCGTTTTTCTGCTTCAGGTCAATCAATACACACAGGATATTTACGATTTTCCGTACCTCGTCTCTTCTCAAGCCCGTATTATGAAAAGCAGGCTTTATGACTTCCGAAGTCTGACACCTGTGCTTTTTTCATCAAAAGATCTTAATTCTGCTCAATTGGAAAGCGCCCTGAAAACTCAGGAAACGCTTCAAAGACAAAGCATTACGATTATTGAAGATCGCTATCGCGGCAGCCCGGAAGAACTACAAGAGTTAAAAGACGCGTTGGTTAATATCGGTCAGCGTCGACGCGAGCTCGTCGAACTCACTCGCGAAGATCCGACTGTTGAAAATGTCATTAAACGCTATAACCAAATCGTTGAACCTGCATTCATCAACTTTGACAATATTCTTGATCGGATTGCGTCTAACGCTGATCAGCGAGGCAGCGACATCAACGATAAATCCGACAGGAACATCTATGGGTTTGTGGTCGGAACAATCATCATGGGCATTTTGCTTCTCTGGTTTATTTATACCGGCTCGAGAGATCTGAATCGTGCTTATCTCAAAGGGCTCAAACGAGATAAATTACTTAAATTGCTCTACGCCAATGTTGATGATGTTTTTATTATTTTCAATGAGAAAAAGGAACCGGAATACGTCAGCGACAACAGCCTTCGGATTCTCGGATTCGACCCCGACGCAATTACAAACAACAAAGAAGAGCTTTTGAATCGCTTCTATGATGAAGACAGAATTTGGCTCAGAAATATCCTGAACGATCGAACCATCTTAAAGACTGCGACGCGAAATATTGAACTTAAAGGCAGCAATCAGACTTTCCAGTTAAGCGTCTACCCGGTACGCCAAGGATTAATTGACTGGACGGTAGTTTCATTATTTGATGAAACAGAACAAATTGCATACCAAAGAAACTTGGCCGATGCTTTGACAACGGCTAAGAATGCTAGTCAAGCAAAAAGCGATTTTCTGTCGCATATGTCCCATGAAATTCGCACTCCGATGAATGCCATTATTGGCATGACAACCATTGCTCTTTCTCGAATCGGCGACCGACAGAAAGTGGAAGACTGCTTAAAGAAAACGCTTTTAGCTTCACGCCATCTCTTGGGCCTCATCAATGACATTTTGGATATGTCCAAGATCGAAAGCAATAAACTGTCCCTCTCTTATGAGAAATTTGATCTTCAGGAGACCGTTCACAGTATTTATAACTTAATAGAACCGCAAGCGAAAGAAAAAGGCGTCAATTTTGAAATTATTACGAACGACGTCAATCAGGAATGCCTGGTGGGAGACCAGCTTCGAGTTAACCAAGTATTCATCAACGTGATTGCCAATGCGGTGAAATTTACGCCTGCCGGCGGAAAAGTCACGATGAAATTATCAGAAAAGCAGACCAGTCCGGAACATATCCATTTACGCTGCGTCATCAGTGACAATGGCATCGGCATGAAAAAAGACTTTTTAAGCCGAGTTTTCCTGCCTTTCGAACAGGAAACTGCCGAGATCGCTCAGCATTTCGGCGGCACGGGTTTGGGGCTTGCTATTACGCACAATCTCGTAAATTTGATGGGCGGCAGCATTGACGTTCAAAGTGAAGAAGGAAAAGGCAGCACGTTTACGATCGACCTTCCCTTCGGAATTTCAAAAGACTCTGCTAAACGTTCTGAAAGTCTGCTCGAACTTCGTGCTTTAGTCATTGACGACGACAAAGACACCTGCGAACATGCATGCGTCCTTCTTGATCAGTTAGGACAAAAGACGGAATACGCTCTGAGCGGTAAGGAAGGCGTAGAAAAAATCAAAAAAGCCATCCAAGAAAATGATCCTTTCGACATCTGTTTCCTAGATTGGAAGATGCCGGAAATGGACGGTGAAGCTACCGCCCGAGAAATTCGCAAGATCGTCGGCCCGGAAACCCTCATCATCATTATCAGCGCCTACGATTGGTCTCCGATCGAAGAGCGCGCAAGAGAAATCGGTATTAATGGCTTCATCGCCAAGCCTTTCTTCAGCTCTTCCTTCTACAACTGGCTTTCCGACCCAAGTATTAAAGAACATAAAGGCAGAGATAAAGAAATCGTCGGCCAAGATAATAAGAAAAAGAAACGAGTTCTTCTGGCTGAAGATAATGAATTTAATGCAGAAGTTGCTCAGGATTTCCTGGATATGGCCGGGTACACGGCTGAAGTTGTCGGTGATGGAGAGCAAGCCGTTAAAGCATTTGAAACCCACGAGCCCGGTTATTACTCCATGATCTTCATGGATATTCAGATGCCGGTCATGAACGGTTTGGAAGCCGCGCAAATGATCCGCAGCCTTCTCCGCGAAGATGCACATACCATTCCGATCGTAGCAATGACGGCCAACGCTTTTTCCGAAGATGTTTCCAAGTCCCTAAATGCCGGGATGAACGATCATATTTCCAAACCGATTGACCTCAAGAAGCTCCATGCGGTTTTAGGAAAATACGCCGGCAGAAAAGACAACGAGGACAAATAGTGCAAGCTTTTTCAAAGTCTGCGTAAATAAGTACTTAGTGCTCGGGCATATTCCGGTTTTGAGAATTCTCCGAAACCGATAAGGCGAGAGCCTCATTACAGAGGCTCTCAATTTGTTTATGGCTTGAGGCCGCGTTGTGTCACGCAGCGTTTATCGATTGAATTTATGCAGGGAGCAATTTTTTAATCGTCTGTTTGTAAATTTCATAGCAGTTTTTAACTTGATACGGAAAACCGTATTCGTTGTCTCCGTGCATATTTCCGCCCGAGGGTCCGAATGTCACAACCGGGATTCCGCAGGAAACCGCAAGAATATTAGAGTCACAAACCGAAGGATCGTAGTCAATCGGAAGTTCCTCTCCGGTGACTTCTTTAAAACTTTCCTGAAGTTTTACAACCAGTTCATGATCTTCCGGTACAGCAAAAGACTTCATGTAAGGACTATTGCGGGGTTTGAGATGAATATCCACCTTATCGGCCAACCCGAGTTTTTCAGCAGCTTCCTGCATCTGACGAATGCACATCGCTTCATCTTCTCCGGGAACCACATAGCGGTCTACAAACATGTAGCAGCTGTCCGGAACCACAAGAGCACCGGAATTGCCGCCCGCCAAATAACGCACACACCACGTGCCGTGATGAAGCTTAGGATGAGTGAGCGTAGGAAGCGCTTCAATTGCGGCGGCCAAACGACCGGCGGAAATCAAGGCATTCTCTCCGACTTCCGGATAACGGCTGGCGTGTCCTGCCTTCCCTTTGACGGTAATCTCAAAACTGAAACGTCCTCTGAAGCCCACAGCAACATTGCTGTAGCGGCACTCCGCCATGATGGCATAGTCCGCATGAACCACGTCCTCAGCGACAAGCTGATAAGTTCCTTTACTTAATCCTTCTTCATCGGCCACAAAGCAAACCAAAATCTTTCCTGAGAACTCGTCTCTGTGTTGAGCAAAATACTCAACCGTCGAAAGGATCGCTGCATCTCCTCCTTTCATATCCATGGAGCCGCGGCCGTAAACTTTACCGTCAATCTCAGTCGGCATGAAGGGATTGGTTTTCCAATTCTTTAAGTTCACATCGACCGTATCAATGTGACCGATGAGCAGCATCGTCTTCCCGGGTTTGCCGCTGTCCAGCACTGCCCATACAGAAGGACGCTGTCTGTCGGTGTCTTCAGGAAAGAAGCTGTAATGCGGTTCCAATCCCATAGAGCGCAGAGCCTCGGCAACGTAGTCCGCTGCGCCGACTTCGTGGCCGGAAACCGAATCAATGGAAATCAGGTCAAACCAGCGCTGAAAAAGTTTTTCCATGATCTACTCCTTGGCCAGCTGGCCGTTGAATTGAGAACCTTCTTCCTCCTCGACCGTTTGTTCTTCAAGCTTAGCCATCCCGATACCGGTCAGTGCATAGACTGCAGACAGGATGATGGAGAGCCAAAGCATCGGAGCGAAGGCAAAGAAAGCAATGTTGGCAACACCTAACGTGGAAGCTGTGTAAGAGCCGGTGGTGGACCATGGAACCAACGGAGCAAGACCGGTACCGGTATCAAGCATCATGCGCATCAGATTCTTACGCTGAAGACCGTATTTCGGGAACATATCCTTTGTCATGGAACCGACAACCGGATAGCTGACGTAGTAAGCGCCGGTAATCATGAAAAAGAGTGTGTGCAGGCACATGACGCAGAAAGCCATGATGCGGCTGTTGCGAGCAAATTTTCTGACGTAGTCCAATAAGACATCAGCGACGCCGGCAGTTCTCAAAGGAGCACCGAAGATAGCAGCTGTCATTAATAAGCCGATCGTGCTTAACATGCTGGTGAAACCGCCGCGGTTCAGCATCTTGTCAACAAAAGCAGAATCCGTATGAATGCTAAAGCCGCTGTACATGTAGTTCATCATATTCTTAAGGCTTACGTCCTGAAGGAACATGCCTAAGAATGCGGCAACAGCAATGCCGGCGACGAATGTCGGAATGGTCGGCTTCTTCCAAGCGATCAGTCCGATCACAACAAATACAGGTAAAAGGCTGAGCGGATTGAGATTAAAGCTCTTTTCAATCGTTCTTAAAATCTCAACATAAGTAGCGCTCTCTGCTGCAGAGCCGCCGCTAAATTCCAGGCCATAGATAAAGAAGAAAATCAGGCTGATGAGATAAGCAGGACCGGTGGAAATCAATGCGTGCTTAATGCCTTCCATTAACGGAGTATCCGTCACGGTAGCCGTAATTACGGGAGAGTCACTTAACGGAGAAATCTTGTCGCCGAAGAAAGCGCCTACGCAAACTGCACCGGCAGCCGCTTCCACAGGAATACCCAGGCCTTCGCCGACACCCATACAGGCCACACCGACGGTAGCAAGTGTGCCCCAGGATGTCCCGGCTAATGTACTCATTAACGTGCACAGGATACAGGCAACCGGAAGGAACAGAGCCGGAGTAATCACCTGCATACCGTAGTAGACCATCACAGGAATCGTGCCGGAGGCCATCCAGGAACCGATAAGAACGCCGACAGATAAAAGAATCAGCATTGCCACCAGCATTGAAGCAATGGTGTCCTTAATTCCTTTCTGAACATTGTCATAAGAGATGCCGAAGGCACAGGCCATTAAACACATAATGGCACCATCAACGGCAAGAACAATACGAGCATTAACCTTTAAGGCCATTAAGCCGAAAAAGATTATGGCAATACCTACGGCAAGCATGGTCATAGCTTGCCACGGCGCTAAGCTGGAATTTGAGTTGGTTTGAGACATTTCGTCCTCTTGATATTGTTATGTTTCATTCCGGAGCTCCTCGAGCATCCGGACCTTAAAGGTAATATCAAAAGGAATAAGGTTCGAGACCTCGGGTAGCGCTCCACTGTTTCAGTGACAGTCCGTCGAATGTTTTTCGACGGCCCAGGTCCGATCAATATAGGAGAAATCAACCGGCCTTCGGCAAACTTTCCTTTCGCTGCCACCCGATTCTCCTTTAAAGGAAGCAACTACTTATAAAGTCTGCACCTCTACCTGATTTTTTTATCTTAGAACCTCAAGTACTCTTATGACACACATTTAGATACAAAACGCCTAATCGTTTTCCCGAGAATAACCTTCGCTAATTGAATGCCGTCAACAAGGCGGATCACGCTCTACAAAGAAGGATCGCTTCCTTCCTAAGTTCGGTTAATGAACAACTTCTCCTTGCGCACACTCTTTCTTGCGGAATAACCACCTTTGCCGCGTTGAAATATCCCGATTCCATCCTAACTAATTAGTTAATCGACACGAATCTAACATTTAGCGCGTTAGATTGTTAGAATAACTTGAATTTTGTTAGATTAACGTGTTAGAAAAAGTTCCACCGAATCGTAAATTATTCGATGGAACTTATGTTATTCAAAAAGCTAGTATCTTGTAACTTTAATTAGTTCGTTTTTATGAGGTGATAAAATGAAGAAA
>USHK01000010.1 GCA_900554375.1 uncultured Sutterella sp. | reverse complement strand
CGGCAGCGTCAGATGTGTATAAGAGACAGCCTTCTTTCCGGAGCTTTGGCCGGCTTAGCCGGTGTGATCGAAATTTGCGGTCCGATCGGACAGCTCACTCCTAAAATATCTCCGGGATACGGATTTGCTGCGATTATTGTGGCTTTTGTCGGACGATTAAAACCGTTGGGAACTATTCCTGCGGCCTTTATCATGGCGCTCTTTTATCTCGGAGGAGAGCTGGCGCAGTCCCGGCTTGGTACGCCTGCCGCTTTGACGGGCGTCTTCCAGGGCCTTCTTCTGTTTTGCATTATGGCTTGTGATTCTCTGATTTTCTGCAAATTAAAGTGGGTCGGATTTAATTCCGCGAAGGGGCAGGCATGAGTGTTGCAGCTTCTTTAATCGCGACGACGATGAATGCAAGCACGCCGCTCTTGCTTGCCGCGTTAGGAATTTTGGTCGCAGAGCGCTCCGGCGTCCTAAACCTGGGCGTTGAAGGCATTATGCTTATGGCGGCGATCGCAGGCTACATGGCAACCGTAGAGACAGGAAGTTTTGCCGTCGGTTTTATCGCGGCAGTTGCGGTTGGCATTTTGTTCGCCTTATTTTTTGCTATCTTCGCCGTGGGCTTAAGAGCGAATCAGCAGGCTTCCGGTTTGGGCGTAGCGATTTTCGGAGGCGGCTTATCCGCTTACATCGGTATTCCGTACCAAGGTGCGGTGCTTCCGGAAAGAGCGGCAGACGGTATTCCGTTCTTGGACCAGATTCCTTTCTTAGGACAGGCTTTTTTCAGCCAGCATTGGATTGTTTACCTATCTTTAATCATGATTCCGGCGGTCTGGTATTTCCTGTTTAAGACCAGACCCGGACTGGTCGTTAGAGCGGTCGGAGAATCTCCGTTTTCTGCGAACGCCTTAGGCTATTCCGTGCCGATGATCCGTTGCGCAACACTCGCGTTTAGCGGTGCCTGCATTGGTCTTTCTGGTGCCTATTTGTCGTTGATTTATACGCCGTTGTGGGTGGAAGGCATGATCGCAGGAAGAGGCTGGATCGCCTTAGCCCTTGTTACGTTCGGGACTTGGCGCCCGTTCAGAGTTTTCTTGGGGGCGTATTTATTCGGAGGAATGACGATGCTGCAGATGAATCTTCAGAGTATCGGTATTTCCGTTCCTACGCAGTTTATTTCTATGGCGCCTTATGCGGCAACGATTATTGTCTTGGCGCTGATTTCGAGAAATCCGGCTTGGATTCGGCTGAATATGCCCGCTTCTCTCGGAAAGCCTTTTAACCCGCATTGATGATTTTTTGTTTACCTTTCTTTAAAGGAGAGAGACAGTGAAGATGTCTTTAAAACTGGTTGCAGCCGCTGCTGCAGTTGCTTCCGCTTTTGCTTTGAGCGCTTGCGGAGACAAAAAAGAAGCTGCTCCGGCTAAACAACCTGCAGCTCCGGCAGCTCCTGCCGCTCAGACTAAAGCCGCGGAACCGCTGAAAGTCGGTTTTGTGTACGTTGCACCGATCGCTGATGTTGGTTACACAAAGCAGCACGACATCGGTCGTATCTACGCAATTGATAAGGTCGGTAAAGACAAAGTCACAACGACATTCGTGGAGAATGTGCCTGAAACTGCTGATGCGGAACGTGTTATCCGTCAGATGGTTGCTGACGGCAACAAACTGATTTTTGGAACCAGCTTCGGCTACATGAATTACATGCAGAAGCTCGCTAAGGAATATCCGGATGTGAAGTTCGAGCATGCAACCGGTTATAAGTCCGCGCCCAATATGACGAATTACAACATTCGTTTCTACGAAGGCCGTTACTTAGCCGGAATGCTTGCCGGCGGCGCGACAAAGAGCAACATCATCGGTTATGTTGCTCCGTTCCCGATTCCCGAAGTCCTCCAGGGTATCAACGCATTTACCCTAGGTGCAAAGTCCGTTAATCCGAATATCCAGGTTAAGGTGATTTGGACGAACGCTTGGTACGATCCACCCAAAGATACGGACTCGGCTAAGACTTTGTTAGGTCAGGGCGCTGACATTCTCACTCAGCATACCAACACCAGTGCAGTTGCCAGCGCTGCTGAGGCTGCCGGCAAGATGGTTATTCCCTACAACAGCAATATGAAGTCTGTTGCACCGAATGCGCAGATTGCAGCTTTAGTTCTGAACTGGGGACCGTATTACGCCAAGAAGATTCAGCAGACAATTGACGGAAAGTGGGATCCGACGCCTGTTTGGATGCACTATAAAGAAGGCGCGATGTCCCTTGAGGGGATTCGGACCGACAAGATTCCTGCAGATATCGTGAAGAAAATGGAAGAAGTGAAAGCCAAGATTGAGAGCGGCGAGTTCCATCCCTTCACGGGACCGATCAAAACTAATGACGGTAAGGAAGCAGCTAAGGCCGGAGAGGTCTTGAAAGACAATCAGCTTCAGACCATGAACTACTACGTTGACGGTGTGATCGGAAAAGTCCCTAACTAATCTAAACCGAACAGGGTGGCACAAGGCAAAAGCTCGGCGCAATACCGAGCTTTTTGCCTAAGTAGGTGCTTGCGGAATTTGTGGTCTTTTTCACATAGAACTAGTTTGATACCTCATTGTCTAGGGTCTGCTCAAGATATAGGCCACGATTCCTAAATGAGCTAACTCAGCTCCTTGCGGGAGAATGAAGTCAGTTAAGCCGGAATGGGAGCTTTCTGGGACCAAGCGGAACTCTCTCTCCGCAGCCGTAAAGCGGCGAAGTGTCTTTTTTCCTTCATATTCCAGGAGGACGATATCGCCTACTTTGGCTCTTGCTTTTTTCCTAATAAAAAGAACCGTTCCTTCATAAATGCCGGCTTGGTCCATCGAGTTATCCGGTGCCTTTTCCACAGAAATATCTTCAGCGGGATAGGGAAGCGCTTTAAAGACTTCTTCAGCGGTTTTCGCGGGAGAAGGTTTGATTGTCGCAGCGATTTGTGAACGAATCCAGGAAGAGCCTCCTAATCGCTTTAATTGAATTAAAAGATCTTCGGTGAGGATAACAGTCGTTGTTTTTGCACCGATAAGGGGTTTTCGCCCGGCTCCGGGGCGTGCGCCGCCTTTCTTCTTTACCTTAGTCAAATCTTCAGTATTAGTCATAGAAAGAATATAGGTGCTGAGTTTTCTGCGACGAACGTTAACGTTAGAAAGCTTATGCTAAATCAAACAATGAGGTTGTAAAAGCCTAAGATGTTTCCGAGAAACAGGAAATATGTGAAAAAGACCACAAATTCGATTTTGAGGAAGGTTGAGAAAAATGGCTGATGATTTAAGGAATGCTCTGTTTGGACTTGCCGTCGGCGATGCGTTGGGCGTCCCACATGAGAAAAAACCGAGAGGTACTTTCAAATGTTTGGGTTGGGATTACACGCCTGAACCCGATAGGAAGAGGATTTGGTCCGATGATACGGCCTTGACGCTAGCCGAACTCGATAGTTTCGGAGCGCTAAAAAAAGTGGATTTCGACGCGATTATGCAGAATTTCATGGAATGGTTCCTAATGGGAAAGTTTTCGTGCACCGGACGCTGTTTTGGTGCGGGCAAAAGCACCGTGCACGCTATTAAGAATTATTGCTATGGGAAAAAGGCAATTGACTGCGGTGCGAAAGACATCATGTCTAACGGAAATGGCGCATTGATGAGAATTATGCCGTTTTGCCTTTTGAAAAAAGAATACCGCCAAACCTTTAATTTCGACGATGCCGTCGGCATGACGCACAGACATCCGATAAACCTTGTAGCCTGCAACTTCTTTGATCAGATGGTCAACGCGATTGTCCGGGGTTCGGAATTAAAGACTGCGTATGAAGCCGCAGAGAACTCATTGACTCAGGAAGAAAAAGAATTAATTCAACTTCTGCCTTTTGAGGTCTTAAGAGAGCGTCCGGAAAAAGAAATTAAATCCGGTCGTTTCGTATTGGATACTTTATGGGCAGCTGTTTGGTGTGTGGAAAAGACCACAAATTATCGTGACGCAGCTTTGAAAGCGGTTGACCTCGGAGAAGATGCCGACACTACGGCCTCTGTTGCAGGAGGAATTGCAGGACTAATTTATGGAATTGGCGGTGAAAAAGGAGTTCCCATGAAGTGGATAGAACAATTGGCCTGCAAAGACTGGCTGGATGACGCTGTTGAGAAAACAGCTGAAATGACATATTAATGATTACAGGATCAATTAAAAATATGTAGAAAAGACCACAAAAGATGGTTCCTTAACTTTCTCTGCTTTTGAGTTGCTCCTGTTTGTTTAATTGCTCCGGAAAATCAGGGGTGAGGCAAAAGAGGAAAAACAACTATGAGAAAAAGACCACAATTTCTAATGAAACTTGTGGTCTTTTTCGCACGGTATTAATTCCGTGATTGGGCAAGCTCAAATTTTATCTAGCGCCGCTGGCCTGAAGAGCAATAGCGGCGTGCTTGCGGCCTTCGACAACTTCTTTACGGAGCTGACCGCTCGGGTGAAAGGAAACTACCTGGCGGGCCTTAATAATGGCGGATTCCCCGGACTTAGGATTACGTCCCGGGCGTTCGCTTTTCTGCTTGATGGAAAATACGCCGAAGTTAGAAAGCTTCAGCTCTTCGCCGCGAACGAGGCATTCCAGAGCTTCGTCGAAGAAAAGATCAACGATTTCCTTGCAGAAACGTTTAGGGAGCCCAAACTGTTCATAGATAACATCGGCAAGATGACTTTTGGTTAGCGTATCGCCTTCCTTGAGCAGGGTGCCAAGGACGAGAGCGGTCTCATCCTTCTGCTGTTCTTTGACAGCCTGTTTAGGTAAGTCTTCCATTTTCTAGTACGTTTTGAAACTGTGAAAAGGTTGAATTCTATACCAAACCTTTGGGCCTGTGTTGTAGTTATTTATTTAATTTACAAAGAAAAAATTCGAAAATCATTGACTTTTTAAAATTTTGATCACCCAGTAAAAGAGGATCATTTTTGTGCAAAGAATCTCTTAATGTGAGAAGTTTTTGGTAGCGAGAATTTCGAGTCTATCCGATGGAGAGATTGCATCTAAATTCAGGCCGAGTTTGAGGTGACTGCTTTTTGACGGTTTAGGCAAAAAAAGGGCGTCTGAAATATATTTCAGACGCCGGTATCTAAATTAGCGAGAGAAGAACCTGAGCTCCCGAAAGGGGCTCGGAAGGCTCTTCGGAGATTCTCGCTTCAACCTCAAATCCCAAGGAGAAGTGACAACATTCAATTGCCACAAACGAATATTAGCATAAAGACCTAAGGGTTTCTACCATAATATTTGTAAAAACCTATTTCGGGCACGCTTCCTCCAAAAAATGCTGGATTAATAAATGGTTGCGATTGAAGGAAATGTTCCGGCTCAAAGCATTTTGATGAGGATGGATACAGATATTAACCAGAATAAAACGGCACTAATTTTGTTAAGCCACAGAGAAAAATCTTTAGTCATCCATCTATCTGCAGCCGCTGCGGCAGAATAACTGTACGCAATGTGAACCAACCAGCAAGTGATGACAAACATGGCGATCATTAAAGATACCTGCTGCACGTAAGAGCCGTTTGGATCGATAAATTGCGGAAATAAAGAAAGAAGGAACACAATGCACATCGGGTTGGTAACTTGAAGGAGCGCTGCGCTGGTCAAAATCTGAATTCTGGCGTGTTTAAGTTCTTTGGGATTAAACGTCTTAATGGAAGAACAAAGCGAGATAGAGGGGGCAGTCCAGCTTTTCCATCCGAACCAAAACAAAAGCATACAGCCGCAAATCTGGATTCCGTTAAACATCAAAGGAGATTCATGAATCACCGCTCCCAAACCGCTTGCAGCAAGAATGCTCATAAACAGCACACCGATGGCGTTACCCGTTGGAGAAAGGAACGCATTCATCTTGCCGTAATTGATGGCATTCTTTAGTGTATAGAGTACGCCGGCACCCGGCGTGATGCATGTGATAAAGACCACAATAAAAAAGAGTCCGAGACTTGAGGCAGACATTGATTACTCCTTTGTTTTTGAACAGTGTAGGAAAGAAGCCGAGCGCAAAGCACCTCTAGTGATATAAAATCTTTAGCACTCCATTACACTTTTACTAACATCTCTATGGATCGGAGATTTGATTACCGCACTATTAGGCAGCTGATGCTTTTTGCGGCCGTGACGCAGGAAAAGAGTTTCAGGCGCGCTGCCAGACGTTTGAACATGTCTGTTCCGCCTCTCGTGCTCCAAATTGATGAGTTGGAAACGAGGCTTCGAATGAAGCTGCTGGAAAGAACACCGCGTGGGGTTTCTCCAACGGCTCAAGGCAAAGCGTTGATGCCAATGATTGACCAACTGATACGACAGGCGGAAGTGCTGGATTACTCGGTAAAACAGATGCAGCAAAATGCGCAGGGAATCCTGACGATTGGCGCCAACACCGAATCGATGCTCTTCTTTATCCCCGAATTAAAAAAGCGTCTTGCGTCTCGTCATCCCAATATTTCGCTTTTTGTGAAAGAAGTCGATTCGTATCAGGTCGAGACCGAGCTTACAGACGGAACAGTGCTAATCGGTATGGCATTCTTTGATACCCTTTCCGATCAGCGTCTAAGAATGATCAACCTTATCAATGAAAGACCGATCATTTTGTTAAATAAGAATCATCACTTATCCGGGAGGGGCGGAGTATCGATTAAGGATCTGCGGAACGAGAATTTTGTGTTTACGCGGCGAGCCATTGCACCTCGATTGTTTGACGGTTTGGTCGGTTTTTGTCAGGAAGTCGGCGGTTTTACGCCTCGGATTATCCACGAAGTTGAGTCAAGTCCTCGCCAAATGGGCTTTGTGAGCTGCGGACAGGGTATTGCGTTTTTGCCCGAGTCTTTCAGAAATTGGATGCCGGAATACATTCAGGCAGAGACTATTTCGGATGCCGTCCCTTGCTTGCCGCTCTCCATCGCATGGAATCCGTTGATCGAATCTTCTCTGCGGGATATTGTGGCAGACGAGCTGAAACAAATGTTCGTGAATCGTTGATTTCCTCAGGCGTAATTCGAGAGAGTGTCGAAATGAATAACAAACCAACAAAAGAATTAGGGTTACAAACCGTACTCACCCATTGCGGACGTAATGAGGCGGCAAGCGGAGGATATGTGAACGTGCCTCCGTACGAGGGCTCGACTATCCTTCATGATGATATGGAGGACTTGTTCGGGCGAGTCGACAACCATTTGTACGGCGATGGAACGGCACAAACTTACGGCACTGACGGAGGCCCGACACACGACGCTTTTTACGACGCGATGAACAAACTCGAGGGAGGCGCTGGGACCTGGGCTTTCAGCACCGGATTGGCCGGATGCACCATTCCGATGTTGGCATTTGTGAAGGCAGGCGACCATATTCTCGTAACGGATTCCGTTTATGGTCCGACGCGGCAGTTCTGCGAGGTTTTATTAAAGAATTTCGGGGTTGAGACTGAATTTTACGAGCCGACGATCGGTGCCGAAATAGAAAAAATTATTCGGCCCAATACTCGTTTGATTTATATGGAAAGCCCCGGAAGTCATACCTTCGAAATGCAGGACGTCCCGGCTATAGCGGCATCGGCCCGGAAACATAATATCGTTACGATGATAGACAACACTTATGCGACGCCGATCAATTTTCAGCCTTTAAAGCACGGAGTGGATGTTGTCGTTCACTCGGCAACAAAATACATTTGCGGCTACAGCGACGTATTGATGTCTACGGTTACCTGCAATGAAAAGACGTGGAAGCAGGTGAAGGACGTTTGTAAGATGACGGGACAATATGCTTCGGCACAAAGTGTTTACATGGGTCTTCGTGGACTGCATACTTTGAAAGTGCGTCTGGACGCTGTGGGCGCGCATACCAAAAAGGTCGTTGATTGGCTTCTTAAACGAGAGGAGGTTAAGAAAATAATTTGGCCCGCCTATGAAAAGGATCCGGGATATCCTCTTTATAAGAGGGATTTTAAGGGGCCGATTGGGTTATTTGCTTTCCAATTTCAGGATCATTTCACAGATGAGCAGATAAACCGGTTTATGAATGCTCTGAAACTATTTGGGTTGGGTTATTCTTGGGGCGGATTTGAGAGTTTGATTTTGAGAAGCTACGGGAAAAGGAACTGCGGAGATCCGACAATGATGCGAACTATGATTCGTGTCTATATCGGTTTGGAAGATCCGGCAGACATGATCGACGATTTGAACCAAGCTATTACAAAAATGCGGGATGCTTAATGCATCTTAAAACAAAAAATAAAGGCCGTAGAAGAGAAACTCTTTGCGGCCTTTTTGCTTGGTTCAAAACAAATTATTTTGTATTGAGAGCGTCTTTGAACTGTTTGCCTGCAACGAATTTCGGCTGGACAGATGCGGGGATCTGGATCGTTGCTCCGGTTGCAGGATTGCGGCCGGTACGGGCTTCACGCTTAGCAGATTTGAAAGTTCCGAAACCAACTAAGGAGATTTCATCACCAGCTTTAACAGTTTTGACGATCTGAGCTGTCAGAGCATCCAGAACGTCTTTAACATCAGCTTTAGATTTACCGGAAGCTTCTGCAACGGCAGCAATCAATTCAGTTTTATTCATTCGATTCCTCTGATAGTGTTTGAATGGAACCCTGATAATAAGGGTTTTTTAGGGCAAAAAACAGTTTTTTGTGTTTGGCTGTGCTGTTTTCGCGACAAACCGTTGTCAGTTAAGGCCTCTTGAAAGTTAACACGTCCCTTATATAGGTTATTTTTTAATCGGTAACACAGGTTTAGCTGTCAATTGTGAAAATTCTTGTGAGGTCTCAATATATCGAGGTTTAGCCGAAAAGGTCGAGCTCTTTTTGGACGCAAGGCTCCGTTTTCTTTAAGAGAATCTCTTGTATATCTGTCAAGTACAACTTGACCATATTGGAAAAAATTAGACCCACCGAGTATGTTTTGTCGGAATATCTTAATTGCGAAAGCCAGCGGTAGAACTCAATTTCATCTTCAGTCTGTGCTTCAATCCCGCCTCGGATCATGACGAATTTATCAAAGAGGGAAGACGCAGATTCAATCAATGTTTCATAGGCTTCCTCAGCGTTTTGGGAGCGAAATTCAGGAAAACTGTCCACGGAAACGGGATAAATTTTGTCGAGTTTGAATTCCTCGGGGTTCAGATCCGATAAAGTAAGAGAGAGCATTTTTCTTTGAATATCAGTCAGCTCTTCAATGCTTTGCTTCAAATCTTCTTTGTATAAAGCGATCCCGGAAGTATTTTTCTTTACCATCGTATGCCCATGAGTTGATCTGGAAATTTTAGCGCAAGCACAAGCACTCCACGGATTCATACCATATATGAGTATTAGCTAAGGGATAATGTCTATGTACTTACCCTGAGGGGATGGTGATAATTGTCTTTACTTAGTTTGTCCTTCCAGAGGTTGCTGTAATGAACCAAAATTCTGAATTTGAAGCAAAGGTCGCTTCAGCAGGTATTCGCAGAATCACCCAGCGCAGGAAGATCTCATTGAAGGGCGCTCAAAAAGTTGTTTTACCTTCCTTTTTAACGGAAGCACATTCTTCCGGAACTCAGAAGCAGTCTGTTTGGAACGTGTTTTCGGCTTCAGTGCGTCCCGTTTAGTTCTTCGGTGTTATGCCTGAACTTCCCGAAGTAGAAATTACCCGACTAGGAATATTGAAGCGTGTCGGCGGCCGACGTTGCACGGGTGCTGTTGTCCGCGAGACGCGATTTCGTAAAGTTGTTCCGGCAAATCTTTCAGAGTTGCTGAAAGGACAATGTTTGCGGTCAATTGAAAGAAGAGGTAAATACCTGATTTGGTATTTTGATCGCGGATATATCGTTTCTCATCTCGGAATGTCAGGGGTAATGCGGATCGTTGATCCTAAAGCTACTGAACCGGTTAAACACGACCATATAGACATCCTCTTCGGGGATTTGGCGGTCCGTTACCACGATCCTAGGCGTTTTGGCTTTTTGATTTGGCTGCCCGAGTACCAAAACCCTCACGAGTTGCCTGAAATCGCGAAGTTGGGTGAAGAGCCTTTTTCGGATGACTTTACTGCGGATCGGCTGCATTCCGCTTTAGCAAATACTTCGCTGCCGATTAAGGAAGCTCTGTTGACAGGAAAATACGTTGTTGGCGTGGGGAATATTTATTGTTCTGAGTCTTTGTTTGAGGCTCGTATTTCTCCTCTGACTCCTGCAAACAAACTTTCAACGAAACGCCTAGAGCGGCTGGTAGCGGCGATTAGACAGGTGTTGACGTTATCTTTACAGGAAGGAGGTTCTACTCTGAAAGATTTTGTCTCAGCCGAGGGGGAACAAGGGTACTTTACTTTAAACGCTAAGGTGTATGGAAAAGCTGGAAAGCCTTGTTCCTGTTGTGGCCGTCCAATCAAAAAAATTGTTCAAAACAAAAGGGCGACATATTTTTGCAGTCACTGCCAAAGAAGATAGTAAAAGAGGCGTGCTGATACGGATAAAGGAAGATGATTATTCTTTTTTGAAAGCTGAGTCTTGTCATTAACCTGACTCTATTTAAAGAGTTGTCAGCAGATTTTTTCCGAAACCGAATCATCCGAATCTACTGATTTAAAGGCGTAAAGGACAGTATTTTCCACGCCTTGAAGTTGCCTATTTCGGAGCTGGTGTTCGTAAGCAACTGTTAAACAATAGTAGATTGAGTGAAGGAGGTGTCATCATGATTGATGTATTCACAGTAATTTGGGCAGCGCTCAGCGTGCTTATTCTTGCTGCATTGGTTTACTTTGTTGCAAAGAAAAAAATTAGTGTCGTTGCGTTTATTTGCTTGTTAATTCTGGTGGTTTTAGGAATCGCTGGGTTCGCAGGACTGTTAGGCGTAGGATTTAAACTAGGCTGAGTTTTAACGAATGCCGAGAAATCCCCCGTGCGTGAGCGCGGAGCAGACGGCTAGGTGCCGAACCCGTAAGGTTCGCATGATTGAAACGTCTGACGAGGCGTGCCGGCATCTCACAATCTACATTATTCACACTAATAGAATTCGAATATAAGCAGCTCAAAAACTGATCGGACTCGATGGTGGTCTTTTTGTGGATAAGCAGCAGTTGTGAGGTGCCTTTTCGCATGTGCAGGTACTCGCCTATAGCCGAATTGCTCGAATATGCACCATATGTAGCTATACAGTAGTTCGGCTGAATCTCATACCACGGGCTTTTGTTTAGGATGTGTATGGAAGTCTGCCCGAGGTCCTCAGATCTTTGACAATCAAGCAACTTTTGATTGTCCCCAAGGCAATTATTTTTCTTTAGCTTCGTATAAGATTTCCTCAGAAAGGATAACGTGTTGAAAATCTGAAGGAAATTTCATATTTTTGTCTCTGAAACCACAAAAAGCAATCCTTATTCCAAAGTTTTAATTTTTAAATCGTTATGAAATAGAATGAGAATGATTCTTGTTCAATGTTTTTTATAATTTTCAGAGGTAGTATGAAATTAGCTAAAACAGTTTTAGCCCTTGCACTGGCCTCCGCTGGTACGATGGCTGTGGCCGAATCCCAAGTCACGCTTTACGGGACAATTGACGGAGCAGTGGTTGTCAATAAAGCAAAAGGAGGTGATGCAACTGTTTCTTTGGATGACGGTATTGCCGGAGGCAGCGTTTGGGGATTGGAAGGCAGCGAAGATTTAGGAAACGGATACTCCGTCGGCTTTCTTTTGGAAAACGGTTTTACTATGGATAATGGGGCGACTGGAGAAGACGGTAAGGCTTTCAGCAAGCAGGCAACCCTCTCCTTGTCCGGTAATTTTGGCGAACTTGCCTTTGGCCGGATGGGCGGATTAGCGTCTTATGAAGGCTCTTATTCAATCTGGGACGCTTCTCCCTTTGGTACCGACTACCTCCAGGCCGGGCTGGGAAATACATTTGTCACTGGTCAGATTAACAATAACAGCATCGTTTACGTTTCTCCTGAATTCGGTGGTTTTAAGATTCATGCGCAATATTCAAACGGGGTAGAAGAGGATTCTCAAAAATGGTCGCGCAACAGCCACTACTATGGCTTGGGCGCTACTTATGAAATCGGTAATTTGTCTCTTGCCGGTATTGTCGAGCGTTTTGACAACAAGGGCGCAGAAAACAAAGATAAAGCGACAATGGTGTACAGCCTCAGTGCAGCTTATGACTTTGAAGTTGCTAAGGCTTTCTTCGGTTATCAGTATGCGAGCCGCTTCCACGGTTTTGACCAATTAGAAGATGTTACTGTTGCCGGAAAAGGCATGAATCAGAATGCATTTACTTTGGGTGCAGAAGTGCCTGCGGCAGGCGGTACATTCAAAGTTGCAGCGAATTATGGGTTCGGAAAAGTCAAATCAGCCGACGGAGTTGTCGTGGGTGATGAAAAGCTGTCAAATAACAAATTTAACCGCTTTACAGTCGGGGCTGCCTATGAATACCCGCTTTCTAAACGTACCTTTGTTTATGGTTGGGGTGCCTATGCGACTGCAGGCAAGATGCTGAAGGAAAAAGCTGTGGAAGAAAACTTTAAGTCTTGGAGCCTAGGCTTGGGTCTCCACCACGCATTTTAAAAACGGCTTTTTGAAAGTTGCCTGATGGATAAACCTATCAAAGGTAAATAACGTAACCAGCGGCAGGATTGGAAGTTGATTCTGCCGCTCATTTATTTTCGAGGCGTACGAAATAATACAATTTCAGATTAGCTACTGTTTACCGATCAAGGATTCCCAATGCTTTCGACTCTTTTTACGATTGCCGCCGTCCACTTAATTGCCTTAATGTCTCCTGGACCGGATTGTTTTATCGTAATGCAGACGGCCGTCGGAAGATCTCGAAAAGAGGCGTTGTGCTGTGTATTGGGCATTACTCTAGGCGTAGCTTTTTGGGCGGCGCTCTCATTGTTAGGCCTTCAGTGGTTGTTTGAGCAGTTTGCTTGGCTGCAGCAGTTGATTATGTTCTTGGGCGGCCTCTACTTGGGGTGGCTGGCCTTTCTTCTTTTGAGAAGCGCATGCAATAAGCAAACAGCGAGCCAGCAGAATGTACCGACGCCCCGTTCGGGCTTTAGATCTTTTGCCATCGGACTTTTGACAAATTTATCGAATGCAAAAGCTCTAATTTACTTTAGTTCCGTTTTTTCGCTCTTTATTACCGCAGATATGGGGACGAGCGAGGCCATTTTAATTTACGCAGTGGTGGTCCTAGAAAGTTTCTTTTGGTTTTCTTTTGTTGCTCTGATTTTGGGGTTGCCGAAACCAAAGGCTTTTTACCGAAAGTCCGGCAGGTGGATTGACGGCATCTGCGGGGCAATATTTGGGGTTTTTGGAACTGCATTAATTCTGTCTCTTATACACATCTCCGAGCCCACGAGACGCTCATGAATCTCG